>URWJ01000021.1 GCA_900551535.1 uncultured Granulicatella sp.
AAAGGGGACCGTATCGGCTTTGGTGGAGGATATTATGATAGAACCTTACAAAAGGTGGATGATTATCAAATTCTTTCTCTAGCGTATACAACACAGGTGACGCCTGTTGCCGACTGGCCGGTATTTGAAACGGATATTCATATTCCAACGATTATAACAAGTGAAGGAGTGGTTCGAGATGTTTAAAATCAACCCATGGAAATTAGAACGCATGAAACGCAATTTCAACGAGAGCTTCAGCTTTACTTATTTATTCTTAGCGATTCAAGCAGCGCTCTTTATCGTAATGACGCTTGCAGGAGGTAGCACGAATGGACAAGTTCTTGTTAATTTCGGGGCAAAGTTCAATCCGTATATCATTCATCAACATGAATATTATCGATTCCTAACGCCAATTTTCTTACATATTGGACTGGAACATATTTTATTTAACAGCTTGTTCTTATATATAATTGGCCGTCAGATGGAGTACGAAATTGGACACTGGAGATTCCTTGCGGTGTATCTGTTATCAGGAATTATGGGAAACCTTGCAAGTTTTGCATTCTCATCTAGCATTTCAGCTGGGGCAAGTACGGCGCTCTTTGGACTCATGGGAGCTGTAGTTTATTTATCAAGAAAACACGGCTACATTCGTTCTTTTAGGCAAATGGGCGTGCAATACGCAGGACTTATTATTATCAATATTGTCCTTGGATTTATTAATTCAGCCGTCGATAACTATGGACACTTAGGAGGACTCGTTGGTGGATACCTCGTGATGATGGCGATTAGCTTTAGAGGGGACCGCCTGACGAAACCTGCTTCACGCATTGCAGGAATCGTTGCGTATTTTGTCATCGCAATTTTACTTTTTGCACTAGGAATGAAAAGATAATGCTGTTATAATGTAAGCATATACAAGTTTCATGGAGTGAATACAATGGAAAAGAAAATTATTGGTATTGATTTAGGTGGGACTTCCATCAAATTTGCGATTATTTCACTAGCAGGTGAAGTTCAGCAAAAATGGTCGATTCCTACCAACATTTTAGACGAAGGAAGCCACATTGTGGACGACATTATCGATTCAATTCGTCATCGTTTAGACTTATTAGGACTAACAAATGAAAATTTTGCTGGTATCGGGATGGGTTCTCCAGGTGTTGTTGACAGAGAGAAGGGTACAGTTATCGGTGCCTACAACTTAAACTGGAAAACATTACAACCTTTGAAAGAAAAAATCGAAGGAGCACTTGACATTCCGTTCTTCATTGATAATGATGCCAACGTTGCCGCACTTGGTGAAAAATGGATGGGTGCTGGTGGAGACCAACCAGACGTAACCTTCTTTACACTTGGAACAGGTGTTGGCGGTGGGATTATCGCTGAAAACCGTCTGATTCATGGTGTAGCAGGTGCGGGCGGCGAGCTTGGACACATCGCCGTTGATTTCAGTGAACGTCCTTTTGCATGTACTTGCGGTAAAAAAGGCTGTCTTGAAACGGTAGCGAGTGCCACTGGTATTGTGAACTTAGCACGTCGTTATGCAGACGAATATGCAGGCGATTCAGAGTTGAAAGCAAGAATCGACGATGGACAAGACGTGAGTGCAAAAGACGTGTTTGATTTAGCAAAACAAAACGATCCACTCGCATTAATCGTGATTCGTCATTTCTCAAAATACTTAGGAATTGCATGTTCACACGTTGCGAATATGTTAAATCCATCCTTCATCGTTATCGGTGGTGGAGTGAGCGCCGCAGGAGAATTCTTGCTAGAAGGCGTTCGTAAAGAATATGAACAATTAGTATTCCCACAAGTCCGCGAAACAACACATTTACGTTTAGCAGAACTTGGGAACGATGCAGGAGTCATTGGAGCAGCTTCTTTAGTGCTTTTGAAAGATTAGAAGAAACATGATACAATATCTCTTGTCTTATTAAAATTATTTTTGAAGGGGTTTAGTCTCATGTGGTATATTATTTGGGCTCTATTCATGGCCTACGGAATTTACTTATTTGTATTAGTTTGGATGCGTCAATCTGCTGCTAAAGTGGTTAGCGCTGAAGAGTTCGGAAAGGATTTACGTCATGGACAATTAATCGATGTACGTGAAAAAGATGAATTCAAAGCAGCTCATATTTTAGGAGCACGTAACATTCCTTATTCTCAATTTAAAGAACGTTTCATGGAATTACGTAAAGACCAACCAATCTATTTATATGAAGAGGGCGTATCAATCGCAGGTCGTTGTGCTTACCGTCTAAAGAAAAATGGATATACAAATATTTACATTTTAAAACATGGCTTCGAAGCATGGAACGGTAAAGTGAAAAAAAGAGAAAACTAATATGAAAAAGAGCTAGTTCAATTTGAACTAGCTCTTTTTCATTTATTCAGCTTGATGCTTTCGGTAGTCTCCAGGAGAGTAACCTGTCTTTTCCTTAAAGATTTTCGTGAAGTAAGAGTAATTGTCATATCCCACTTCAGAGGCCACTTGAGAAATTGGTGTCTTCGTATCCGATAGCAATTCTTTAGCAGCATGGATACGTTTATCCGTAATGTATTTAACGAGTGTTTCACCCGTTTCTTTCTTAAAGACACGGGCAAGGTGATCCGCGCTGAGGTACACCATATCGGCTAAAGTCGTTCGGCTCAAGTCTTCTTTGTAGTGATGGTCGATATATTCGATGATACGTTGAATACTATTTTTTTGATTCTCGGCATCCGTTACAAAGTTTCTTGCATGAGACCAGTAGTAATTGAAGTATTCTTCGAAAGACTCAATCGAATGGAATTTTCTTTGGAAGAGGAAATCATGATGCGCATTTTGGAAGAGCTTATGCGCTGAAACACCATTTTGATCTAAGTAAATTCCGATTTGTTGCGTCCAATCCAGATGGAGTTTTTGTAAGATGGATTTTGGTACCATTCCACCTGAAATATAGTGCAATAGACTCTTTGCTAGTTCAGATTCGTCTAATGAATCCGAGAAGGAGATAGAGTTGGTTGCCACTTCTTTTTCTTGTAACAAGGTAGCATCAGAAGAAACTGGAATAATGGTATTCCAATAAGGAACTTGTTGTCCAGTTGCCGCGTAGAGTTCTTTTACGTCTTGTAAAATATTCGGGCATTGGAAGCAACTGGTGAACGTAATAATAGAATTATGGCGTAACTTGTCCTGAATTTCTTGTTGGATTTTTCTAGCGAATGCCTCACTATTGATGGAATTATCCACTCTAAAGAGGCAAACGTAATGGTCCACGTGTCCTTCCATCTTAAATAGACTCGCTAATTGATAAGCCTCATTTGAGAAGGCTTGGAATACTTTTTTCAACTGTGAAGTCCATGAAGGAATTTCTGGAGCGTAATCTGCTTCATTAATATGCAATGTGATCACACCTGTTAGGAAATACTGATGGTCTTTTAAACTCAAATTGCGTCTGTGCATTTCTGCTTGCAATTCTTCCAGACGGTGAATGCGTGGTTTTCTTAAATATTCGAACCAGAAATTATTTTCTGCTTGGAAAGATGTCTCAAGAGACGCTGCTGGACGTTGCTCTGTAATCTTGTCGAGTGCCTTTTGAATGATGAACTCCAACTTTTCGAAGTTAATCGGTTTTAAGTAGTATTCAAAACTTT
This sequence comes from uncultured Granulicatella sp., assembly GCA_900551535.1. GTDB lineage: Bacteria > Bacillota > Bacilli > Lactobacillales > Aerococcaceae > Granulicatella. The sequence goes on from URWJ01000021.1 coordinate 3,625, forward strand.
GCAATTCAATCGCTTTTTGCGCGTAGTTGAAATCCGCATAGTTCGTTAAAAAGATGGTTTTGATGTCGTAATTTTCGTTTCTGACCCAAGAGAGCAGTTCAAGACCACTTCCTTGAGGCATTTCAATATCGCTAATCATTAGGTGGATAGGATATTCTTTAATGATGGCTTGTGCCTGAGTGAGGCTGTTTGCCGCGTAGACGTTGTCGATTTTTAATCGATCCCAACGGATTTTTTCACGTAACGCTTCGATGATAAAACGATCGTCATCAACGAGTAGTATATTCATTAGAATCTCCTTTCAACGCTTTATAGGGGAGGAGCGCATAAATTCTTGCGCCACCCGTGTCGTTATTTTCAAAAGTAATCGTATAGTTATTTGGATAGAGAAGGTTAAGCCGTTCAATCGCATTGGTAATTCCGATATGATGGCCGTCTTCCGACATTAATGATTCCATGTTCTTGAGTTTTTCAAGAATCTCTGGAGTGAAGCCTGGACCATTGTCTTTGACGCAAATCTCAATATAAGGCTTGTCTTCTACCATTCGTTTTTGAAGAGAAAGGTCAATGGCAAGCCCGTCTTGGAAGGAAAATCCATGCTTAATCGTATTCTCAACGAATGTTTGTAGTAAAAGAGAAGGGACGAGTGCGTCGTGCAACTGTTCATCGAATGTTAAAGCAAAATCGATATGGTCACCATAACGAATACGTTGAATGCCCAAGTAGTCCTTAATATGTTGGATTTCTTTATCCAGTGGTGAGAAGTCTTGATCCACCATAAAGAGATATCGTAAGTAATCGGACGTTAAAATCGTTAACTCTTCAATTTCCTTATAGTTCTCCGTTTGAAGCATACTGTGAATCATGGAGAGCATATTCAAGTAAAAGTGAGGTCGGATTTGACTCTTTAAGTAGTTGAGTTCGACCTTTTTTAATTCCAGCTGTGCATGATACTCACGAATTTTTAAGTCTTGCATATCGAAGAGCACCTGGCTCAATTTATCATTGGCAGTATCGATTTCCAAAATCCCTTCAGAAGAAGCGATGTCGTAAATAGAGGTGTTCTCGTCAATTTTTGAAAGTCGTTCGGTTAATCGTGTGATTGGACTTAACATTCTGTTTCGAATGAAAATAATCAATACAAGAGAAGCAATCGCAATTAAGATAGGAACAATTGCGATGAACACTTCAAAAAGAACGATACTCTTAAATACATCGGTATAGTCAACCGCTACGTAAATATCAAACGGCAGTTGTGTCCGTTCGCTATCGGCTTCGATTAAGTAAGTTGAAGACGATAAGTTTTTCGGTTCTTTCAGCGAAATATGTCCATTCTTTCCGATATTCAGTTTCCGAAGTGGCATCAGAATGTCTTCAGCAGAGATAACCGCCATAATCGTTTTCTCTTTATAATGAACGACTTTAATCAAGTATTCCGTATCGTTGATAAGAATGGCTTGCCATTTACGGTCGTCCGTATTATTTCTGAACGAATTGATATTGTTTTTTAAATATAAGTAATCTTGATAGGGAATATAGAGATTAGAAGCACTCAGAAAATGATGCGTACCTTCTGTAGCTACTAAAAACGACATATGCGTTTCGTGTTGATATTCATAGTCGTTAAAAGTGGTTTGTACTTTTTTGACGGTTTGCTCATAATCTGTGTAACTTTGTGGCTCATTTAGTTCATCCAGACCCTTATCGTGAGTGACCGTTGAATACAAAAAGCGTTCAACGGAACGCATTTCATCATTCAGTCCATTGGCGTAAAGCTCAATGGAGCTCGTTAATTGTTGAATATTTTGATTCTTAATAAAATCTCTTGTGGCATTGCTGACGAAGAGACTGATCACTGTGATGAGGATAAGAAGTACTAATAAGACTTGAAAGAAAAATTTAAAAGAATGTCTTTTAGATAGAATACTATGTAGTTTCATAACTTTTACCTCGCTTCTCAAGTATAACACTATCATAAAAGTTGTCAAAAAACGATATGAATTAAGAAGATGTCGGAAAAGTGATATAAATTTGGCAATATTGTCTGAATAGTGAATAGTTCTTATCGAAAAAGTGATATAAAGAAAGCGTTTTATTTTATAAAATAATATCAGGAATTTGAAACAGGAGGGAAATTATGAAAGATTTAACCCAATTACAAAAAAGAAAAATAAAAAGCAACATTCCTTTATATGTGCTACTATTTCCTTCAATTATTTTACTTATAATGTTTGCATATATCCCAATGTTAGGACTTGTGATTGCTTTTAAAGATTACTCACCGGCGAATGGAATTATAAATAGCCCGTGGGTTGGGTTTAAATATTTCACCCAGTTCTTTAATTCAGTTCAATTCGGAACAACGATGATGAACACATTAAAGATTTCAATCTACAGCATTCTCGTTGGATTCCCATTACCAATCTTACTAGCGCTCTTATGTAACCAATTAAGAGCAGGGAAATTCAAAAAAGTCTTTCAAGTAACGACTTATTTACCACACTTTATTTCAACAATGGTTATGTGTGGGATTATCATTTTATTCTTATCACCAAATAGTGGTTTGATTGCCAATATTTTTAAATCACTTGGATGGACAATGCCAAACTTACTATCAAAACCAGATAGTTTTGCAGGCGTTTATGTTTGGAGTGATGTTTGGCAACATATCGGTTGGGACAGCATCATTTACTTAGCAGCTTTATCAGCCATCGACCCAACGTATTACGAAGCGGCTACGATGGACGGAGCTTCTCGTATGCAAAAGATTCTCAACATCGACTTACCATTACTTTTACCTACAGCAATGATTCTATTGATTTTAAGAGCCGGAAGCTTATTAAGTATCGGTTTTGAAAAAGTATTACTATTACAAAATCCATTGAACCTAGCTGGAAGTGAGGTGATTTCGACTTACGTATATAAAGTTGGGATGCTTAACTTCCAATACAGTTACTCTACAGCAATCGGATTATTCAATACTGTAGTCAACTTAATCATTCTATTATCTGTCAATTGGTTTTCTAAACGATATACCAAAACAGGACTATTTTAAAAGGAGGGTGGTCATAGCATGAAATGGTTTAAAGTTTCAAGAAAATCAAAATCAGATTTGTTTTTTGACGTAGTGATCTACGGTTTTGCAATCTTGTTAATATTATTAATCGTTTACCCATTGTGGTTTGTTGTGATTGCTTCCTTTAGTAATCCTTCTGATGTAGCCAATGGTAAAGTTTGGTTCATTCCTCACGAATGGAAATTAGATGGATACCTTCGTTTAATTGAACAACCACTGTTCTTAAGAAGTTATCTCAACACAATTTTATATACAGTGGTCGGTACATTATTTGCACTACTTATCAACATCCCTGCTGGTTACGCATTATCTAGACGCGACCTACTTGGTAAAAAGTGGCTCAGCGTTCTCTACATTGTTCCGATGTTCGTATCAGGTGGATTGATTCCAATCTACTTAACAGTGAAGAGTGTCGGTCTTGTCGATTCATTCTGGGTAATGGTTGTTCCATTTGCAGTATCTTCTTACAATATCATCGTTGCAAGAACATTCTTCAATAACAGTATCCCAGAAGGAATGTGGGAAGCAGCTCAAATTGATGGATGCGGAACAATTCGTTATTTCTTCAAGATTGTTGTTCCTTTATCAAAAGCCATTATCGCCGTAATCGGTTTATGGACAGCAGTTGGTATTTGGAACTCTTGGTTCAACGCCTTAATTTACTTAACAAAAGAAAACTTGCAACCATTGCAATTGATCTTAAGACGGTTATTAATTAGTAACCAAATGATGCAATCTCAGGCAACAGGGGAACTTGCATCAGATCTTCGGATTAAAGCTGATATGATGAAATATGCAGCAATTGTAATTTCAACAGCTCCGATTATGTTGCTTTATCCATTTGTCCAAAAATATTTCAATCAAGGTGTCATGATTGGCGCACTAAAAGAATAGGAGAGATATTATGAAAATCAACAAAATGAAATATTTGTTTTTAGCAGCAGCTACACTTACTGGACTAGCAGCTTGCTCAAATTCAACAACCAAATCAAATGACGAAAAGTCAGACCAAACGAACTTCAAAATCACAACGGTTCGATGGTCGGACTGGGGCGAAGAATACCATAAAGGATTTATCGATGACTCTGCTAAGGAAGCAGGTATTGAAATCAACTGGGATACTCTAGTAGCTGCAGACTGGACAGATAAAAAATCTGTATTAATTGCCAGCGGAGACCTACCAGATGCCTTCTTAGGATCAAACGCATTTAACGATGCTGAAATTGCTCAAAACCAATCTTTATTTATTCCTCTAGAAGATTTAATTAAAGAAAACATGCCAAACCTTACAAAGGCGATGGAAAAAGAACCAAAACTAAAAGCGATGATTACATCTCCTGACGGACACATTTACAGTCTTCCTAAGAAATTACCAATGCGTCCAACTGTAGGGAACCAATTATTCATCAATAAAAAATGGCTTGACAATCTTGGGTTGAAGGTACCTCAAACTTATGATGAATTAGTAAAAGTACTTCAAGAATTCAAAGATAAAGACGCAAACGGAAATGGAGATCCAACGGATGAAATTCCATTTGGATCAGGTAACTTTGACCCAACATTCTCTTACATCCTTCCATTTAACAACCGTTTAGGTGCAGATAACACTTATGAAATGTCTGTTAAAGACGGCAAACCTGTATATCTACGTACAGAAGAAAGCTACAAACAAGGGATTGCAGCAATGCATGAAGCTTACAAGAAAGGCTTAATTGACCCTGAACTTTACACTGAAGATTCATCAATGAGTGCTGCAAAACGTATGGATAAATCAGTAGCTAGAGTAGGTGTTTCAAGTGGTTGGACTGCCGATGCAACATTTGGATTACATGCTAGCGAATATGTGCCATTACCAGCAATTAAAGGTCCTGATGGAAAAGGTTATGTTACTTCTGACCCAGACCACTACAACTATGGACGTAACGAATTATTAATCACTACAAAAGCGAAGAACCCTGCTAAATTATTACAATGGTTCGACAAATTCTATACTGACGATGCAAGTATCCAAAACTTCTATGGTTCATTTGGAATTGCTACAGAAAAAGATGGAGACAAATATAAAGTATTACCTCCAAAAGATGGTAAATCTGCCGATGAATATGCTTGGATTCACTCTCTACGTGACTTCGGACCTAAATACGTGAGCGACGATATCAACAGCCGCGTTGATATTGACCAAACTCAAGGTGATGGTTTGAAATTGAAGATGGACCAAGACTTAAAACAATATGCTTTACCAGCTTACCCTAATGTAGTTTATTCTCAAGAAGAACTAAGCAAATTAGCTTCAATTTACGTAAGTATTGATTCTTATGTAAAACAACAAGCTTCTAAATGGGTAGTTGATGGCGGAATTGAAGAAGAATGGGATTCTTACTTAGCAAACCTTAAAAATATGGGATTGGATGAATTCATCAAGATTCAACAAGACGCATATGACCGTTATCAAAAAGAAGTTAAATAATCACATTTTAACAAATACCCTAACTGAAACGTTTAAAATACAATGAGTAGAGGGAGCGAGATGAAGAAAAATCTTTCTCGCTTCCTTTTTCTCATATAGGAACGGTGATATCATTGCAAAAACTATTTCGAATAGATGGGCCACTCGTTAGAGGACTAACGCTCATCACCAACTTGATTCTATTAAATACATTATTTATCATTACGAGCATTCCTCTTGTGACGATGGGGGCTTCGGTGACAGCTCTCAACACGATGCTGCATCGGATTTTAAAGGGTGATGATGGCGATATTGTCTATCATTATTTCCGTATTTTTAAATCCAACTTTAAGCAAGCCACTGTCATTTGGGCAGCTCTTGTGGTACTCTCGGTTCTATTATTTTTGAACTATAGTATTTTTTCGAATACAAACTTTTTGAATGGATATGGATTATTACTTCTTGCGCCATTTGGAATGCTTGCGATACTAGGAGTTGTCATCCTTTTACCGTATATTGGATTATTTGAAAATAGTTTAAAAGCCAGTGTCATCAATAGCTTTTTCGTTTGTATTTTAGATCCGTTACGTGCAATTTTATTAATTCTATTTAACTGCGCAGTGGTGTACATGAGTGTGGATACGCCAGAGCGATTATTGACGTCGATTTACGTGTTCACTTTTGGTGGCTTTGCGCTCTGGGCATTGTTAAATGTAAAAGTAACGAGTAAAATGTTTGAGAAGGCATATAAATTAAGCAATGGAGGTACGCAAGATGAAAATTTTTAAAGGAGATTTTTATCGTATCAGCGTTCTAACGGATAAACTCATTCGATTAGAATATTCAAAAAATGGACAGTTCGAAGATAGACATACGCAATTGATTCAAAATAGAGACTTTGGTGAAGTGGATGTTGAAGCCACCGAAACGCCAGAACTATTAGATATTAATACAAAGTTTTTCCGTTTACGCTATAACAAAGGCGAATTCAATAATCAAAATCTATTTATTGAATTAAAAGGGCAATTTGCTCTCTACGGAAGCAGATGGTACTTTGGTGAACCAATCGAAACTTTAAAAGGGACGACTCGTACACTCGACCAAGTGGATGGGGAAACAGAACTCGAAGATGGTATTATTAGTAAGAGTGGTTATGCTGTTTTAGATGACTCTAATGGATTTATTAGTGATGAAAAAGAAGGCTTTATCAAAAAAGAAAGCGAAGTGGACCTATACTTCTTCGCTTATGGACATGATTATAGAGGAGCCATCAGAGACTTCTATCACCTAACTGGCGCAACTCCATTATTACCACGCTATGCCTTAGGAAACTGGTGGAGCCGATATTGGGCGTATACAGCTGATGAGTATTTAAGTCTCGTTGAACGCTTCGAAGATGAGCAAGTACCGCTTGCGGTTGGCGTGTTAGATATGGATTGGCATATCACAAAAATTCCAGAACGCTTCGGAAGTGGTTGGACAGGGTACTCTTGGAACCGTGAACTCATTCCAGAACCAGAAAAATTATTAAAGAAACTACATGATAAGAAATTAAAACTTTCTCTAAATGTCCATCCAGCCGATGGTATTCGAGCTTATGAAGATGCATATCCAGCAGTTGCCAAACGCCTAGGACTAGATGCAGCCAGTGAAGAACCTGCAATCTTTGATATTGCAGATCCTCGCTTTAGAGAATCTTACTTTAAAGATGTACATTATCCATTAGAAGAACAAGGTGTTGATTTCTGGTGGATTGACTGGCAACAAGGAACGCAAGGGGTACAAGATCCATTGTGGTTATTAAACCATTATCATTTTGTCGATAATTGTAAGAGAGCAGATGGCGGATTAATCTTGTCTCGTTATGCAGGACCTGGTAGCCATCGTTATCCAGTTGGATTTTCTGGTGACTCTATCGTGACTTGGGAATCCCTTCAATTCCAACCATATTTTACTTCAACGGCTTCAAACATTGGATATAGCTGGTGGAGTCATGATATCGGCGGACATATGCTTGGTTATTATGATGAAGAATTACAAACGCGCTGGTTGCAATATGGTATCTTTAGTCCAATTACACGACTTCATAGTACGCAAAGTCCATTTAATAGTAAGGAGCCATGGTTCTTTACGAAGCATACTGCAGAAATCATGAAGCACTATTTACGTCTAAGACATCAATTGATTCCGTATCTTTACACGATGAATGTGGCAACGCATGAAGAGGGAGCACCTCTTGTGAGTCCGATGTACTACTTCTATCCAGAAAATGAGGAAAGCTACCATGTGCCAAATCAATACTTCTTCGGTAGCGAGTTAATGGTCGCTCCAATCACAGAACCGATGAACAAGGATTACCAATCGGCTAAAGTACAAGTATGGTTCCCTGAAGGAAAATGGTACGACTTCTTCACTGGAAGAGAGTATGCAGGAGATGTAGTGCTTGATATTTATCGTGATATCGAATCGATTCCTGTATTTGCTAAAGAAGGAGCGATTGTGCCGCTCGATGGTTCTGGTGTGAAAATGGGTGTGGATTTACCTGAAGTGATTGACTGGTATGTATTCCCAGGAACTCATCATTCATTCGAAATGGTGGAAGACTTAGATGGCGCTCGTTGTGTCACAACATTATCTGTTGATTGGAAATTAGGAGCGATTCAATTATCCGTTGAAGGGGAAACAGGCATCCTTCCAGAAAACAGAATCCACCGCGTTCATGTTCAAGGAAGCCAAGCAGCTGTCGTTGAATTGGAAAATAAAAACGCGACTGTTGAATTTACAGTGAGCGAGAAACAAACAGTTAATCGAAACGAAGCATTCTTCCAAGTACTCAAGAATGCGAACCTTCCATATGTAACGAAAGATTTCTTATATCGTCGATTAGTGAATGCTAAAAATGCGAATGAAATCATGAATATCTTACATCATGAAGATGATGAATTAAGAGGACGATTACTAGAAATTTTATTCATTAGTGAACCGTAACAAAAAACGGATACTTCCAATAGGAGGTATCCGTTATTTTTATGTACAAAAGAAAGCACTGTAATTGAATACAGTGCTTTATCTGTTAATCGACTTTATAGTACATCAATGTTTTGATAGTTTTGCCGTCTGTTACGGTTTGCGTACCATAAATACGGTCTTTAGAAATATCCGATTGGTCTTTGTCACCAGACATCACACCATAAGTGAGCTCTACATTTTTAGGGATGAATGAGAATACGGCGCCTCCCACAAATGCATTTTCATTGCCTTCTGGAACCATAATCCAGTTCAGAAGTCCTTCTTGGAATTGTTGTTCGGTAATACCAACTTTAAATGTTTTTCCACCAGAAGTAATATTTCCATCTTTATCAATGTGGAATTCCCATCCAGCAGAGTTTCTCCATGTTCCGGCTACGCTACGGAAGTCCCCTTGTTTCATCGCTTGGATATCCATGGATGAAGGAGCAGGCGCTTCGGCAGGAACGGCTACTTTTTCAGTAGATACAGTCTTTGGAACGGGAGCCGTTGCATGTTGCGTTTCAGCAGTTGTTGCAACGATAGTCGTTGGAGCTTCAGTAGTACTTGTCGTTGTTTGTTTCGTTGTTGTTGTGCTTTGAGTAGTCGTCGTTTGTGCTTGAGTGGTTGTGTCTTCTTTCTTTTGGAAAAATGAACAGCCAGCTAAAACCAATGCGACTAAAATCAAAGAAATTGATTTTTTCATAGGGATTCCTCCTTTTACACGTTTATTATACTACTAATTCATATTTTAATATAGATACAAAGGTCATTTCTTTGACAAAGGGGGCATATTGGGGTAAGGTAAGAATGTAAATCGGTAGGTGAGACTACCATGGAGATACGGATGACTACCGCAAAATAGTGGAGACACTATGCGTTGGTTAGCAGCCTCTGTCGTGAAGGCAGAGACTAATGTCATTTCATCGCTCCATGATGTTAAAGCTTGAACGAAAAAATGAGAATTGTTTATTTGGTAAGCATCTTGTCGCGTTTAAGCTATGACAAGGTGCTTTTTCATTTGCCAAAAACTTTTAGAAAGAGGGTGATCATATGCCAGGACCGGAGAGTCAAACGAAACAAATCAATGAGCGAAGGGAAGAGTGTGATGATCACCCGGAGCTTCGCCTATATTAAAAACGAGGTGAAGACTATGAAAACAGCAAAAGAAAGAATCGATTTAGCATTGATGAATCCAATGGCAGATGTTCTAGAAGCGTTAGGCACATCTGTAAAAGGACTCACTGAAGAACAAGTAGAAACACTCCGCGAAACATATGGAGAAAATAAAATTACAAAGGCTAAAGAAGATCCAATTTGGAAAAAGATTTATGAGTCTATTATCAATCCATTTACGGTAATTCTATTAGTGATTGCGGTAATCTCATTATTCACGAATGTGATTCTAGCAAAACCAGGTGAAGCAGACCCAACAACTTCCATCATTATCGTGGTGCTCGTGGCTGTGTCAGGAACGATTCGTTTTGTTCAAGAAATGAAAAGTGACAAGGCGGCTAGTAACTTATCTAGTCTAATCGTCAATACAGCAACCGTTATTCGAGACAGCGAGGAAAAAGAAGTTCCAATTGAAGATTTAGTAGTTGGAGATATTATTAAATTAAGCGCTGGAGACATGTTGCCAGCAGATGCATTATTATTAGAAACACGTGACTTCTTTATCCAACAATCCAGCTTGACTGGTGAAAGTGAATCTGTTGAGAAAAAATCAATCTGGGTTCCAGATGAAGAAGAAAAGAAAAAACAAGCACTCGAGAGCGAACGTTTCGTCTTTATGGGTTCAAACGTTGTCAGCGGTAGTGCCTTAGCAGTTATTTTAGTCACAGGGAATGATACGATGATTGGTCGTATCGAAAAAACACTCAATACTTTCGAAGAACAAACGAGTTTCGAGAAAGAAATGAATAAAATCTCATGGCTCTTGATTCGCTTAATGCTTGTCTTAGTACCAGTTGTATTCTTGATTAACGGATTAACAGACGGCGACTGGTTAGAAGCAGGGGTATTTGCCTTAAGTGTTGCCGTGGGATTAACTCCAGAAATGTTGCCAATGATTATTACAGCCAGCCTTGCAAAAGGGGCAGTGATCATGGCCAAAGAAAAAGTCATTATTAAAAAATTAAACGCGATTCAAGATTTAGGGGCTATCGATATTCTTTGTACTGATAAAACAGGTACGCTCACGCAAGATGAAATTATTCTTGAATACCCATTAGATATTCACGCAAATCTAGATATGGGCGTATTAAAAATTGCGTATTTAAACAGCTACTTCCAAACAGGACTTAAAAACTTATTAGACCGTGCTATCATTACTCGTACAGAAAAAGAAGCCGACGAACACGAAGATTTACAAAATTTAGCAACACGTTACCAAAAGATTGATGAGTTGCCATTTGACTTCGAACGTCGTCGTATGAGCGTAATCGTGAAAGAAGATGATGAAGCAGTGCTCGTAACAAAAGGAGCGCTAGAAGAAATGCTCAGCGTCTCTACACATGTAAAAGACGGAGATGAAATTCGTCCTATCACAGATGAGATTCGAGAATCTATTCTAGAAGCGGTGAGCGGCTTAAACGAACAAGGGCTTCGCGTACTAGGTGTAAGTCATAAGAAATATCAAGATATTCACCATGTCTTCACGGTGGAAGATGAATCTAATATGATTCTAATGGGTTACTTAGCCTTCCTTGATCCACCAAAACCTTCTGCAGCTCCAGCGATTCAAGCGTTGAAAGAACATGGGGTAACAACGAAGATTCTTACAGGGGACAATGAAAAAGTAACGCTAACAGTCTGTGAAAAAGTAGGGCTACCAGTAGATAAAGTTTTACTTGGTACAGAAATTGAAGATATGAGCGATGAAGAATTAGCAGCAGTTGCTGAAGAAACAACCATTTTTGCAAAACTATCTCCAGAACAAAAGGCACGCATTATTCATTTACTAAAAGCGAAAGGACACAAGATTGGTTACATGGGCGACGGTATCAATGATGCGCCATCCCTAAAAGTGGCTGATGTCGGAATTTCTGTAGACAGTGCCGTGGATATTGCCAAAGAAGTCGCAGATGTTGTTTTATTAGATAAGGACTTACTCGTTCTTGAAAAAGGATTGATTGAAGGTCGTAAAGTCTATGCGAACATGACAAAATACATTAAGATGACCGTTTCATCAAACTTCGGGAATATCTTCTCAGTATTATTCGCAAGTATTTTCCTACCATTTTTACCAATGGCACCAGTTCACTTAATCGTATTGAACTTAATTTATGATTTAAGCTGTGTGGCATTGCCATTTGATAATGTAGATGCAGATTTCTTAAAAGAACCACGTGCATGGACAGCAAGTTCTATCACACGATTCATGGCTTGGTTTGGACCAACGAGTTCTATCTTTGACATTATTACATTTGCGGTTATGTTCTTTGGAATTGCACCGATGATTACTGGAAGCAGTTATGCGACGTCTTCGAACCCTGCATTCTTCTTGATGGTCTTCCAAACAGGTTGGTTTATTGAATCTATGTGGTCTCAAACGATGGTTATTTATATGTTACGTTCACCAAAATTACCATTCGTACAATCAAAACCAGCATTCTCATTGCTAGTGACATCTTTATTTGCTTTATTTGTTGTAACGGTTCTTCCTTACACACCACTAGCAGGACCATTAAAACTTGCACCGCTAAACGGACTTTATTTCCTTGCGTTAATTCTCATTATCGCAGGATACATGTTCTTAGTAACGTTTGTTAAAAAAGCATATATTAAAAAATATAATGAATGGTTATAATGCAAAAAGAGCTATCTTAACAGTTTGTTAGGATAGCTTTTGTTTTTAGGAATGTGCTATTCTACAAGAAGAAACTTGCATGAGGTGAGAGCATGGAGAAAATTTTATATACAACAACGGCCGTTAACGAAGACGGACTAACAGGTGTAGCGTACACTAAAGGAAATGGAGACAAAGACTTTAGCACACAGATTTCATCGCCAAGAAGTGCAGAAGCTGGGACGAACCCAGAACAATTATTTGCCTTAGCCTATGCTACTTGTTTAAATGCTTCGATTGAATTTGTAGAAAAACGCATGAAATTAGAGCATAAGAGCAAGGTAGAAGTGAAGATTGATTTGACATTGGATTCAGAGGGAGAAGGCTATCTATTCCATCCATCCGTTTTTGTTGCGATGCCAGGTAGAGACGAAGCATTAGCACGCGAAATTCTAGAAGCAGCAGAACGTCAATGCCCCGTTCATAAATTATTAAAAGGAGTTACAGTTCCTC
>URWJ01000022.1 GCA_900551535.1 uncultured Granulicatella sp.
TACTGCTATTTGTTAACTTGATCTTTGCATGGGTTAAAGGCTTCTTTGCCAACCGTAAGAGACTGCAAAAAGTTCCTCACGTTCCAGATCATCTTTTTGAAATTCCTGAAGATATTACTCCGGCTATTATGAACAAAGCGATTTATGGCAAGAGTACGATGAAAGATTTAAGTGCAACGGTTATGGATTTAGTCCGCAAGAAGATTTTAACCTTGTCGGAAACACAACCCCATGAAATTAAACTCGTTGGAGATGTATCGAAACTTCTTCGTCACGAGAAATTAGCAGTGAAATTGCTCTTTGAAGACGTGGGTGGTGGAGATGATACCATCTACCTAAAGGATATTAAAGAATACGCGGAAGATCATCCAAAAGCGTATTATAATGCAGCCACTAGTTGGTTGAATGCGGTGGATACTGCTGCAGAAAAACATCGTGTGGACCGTTTTACAAAAGGAGAACCAGAGGCGAGAAACTATTTTGCAGGTTGTTTTGTATTCCTACTTGTAGCAGCCACTTTCGGGTTGAGCCTTTTAAGTAAGAACCCAGTATTGGCTGCCCTTACGTTTATCTTTGCCCTTGTTTTAATTCCTCTGACATTAATCGGAGGTGGAGCAGCAGCAAAGAGACGTACACTTGAAGGTGAGTACCGTTACCGTCAATGGCAAGCCTTTAAACAAATGCTGAAAGACCTCTCTCCAATGAAGAGAATTGAAGATTTACCAAGTATTCAACTGTGGGATCACTTCCTTGTTTATGCCATCTCTTTAGGCGTGGCTGAACACGTGATTAAAGTGTTGAAAAAATTAATACCAGACCAATTACCAAACAGTATTTTCTATTCAAATCAAAACGGAACGATTTACTATCCTGTTTCTGATTTTAATAGTACATTTACAAGCTCATACAACACTGCGAATTCTTCTGTGAACGGAAGCAGCAACTCTGGTGGGTTCGGCGGAGGATTCTCTGGCGGATCGAGCGGTGGTAGTGGTGGAGGATCCGGCGGTGGCGGATTCTAATCAAAGGAGAATTTATGTTAAACGAAATGATGCACAGACCAGTTGTCAAACCGGAACTGGTCGAGTACATGCGTTCAAGTCAACGCCGTTTTCCGGGGGACTTGGGTGAATTAGAAAATACAGCCAATGAATTAGGAATTCCAATTATTCCTCACGAAACAGCTGTTTTTCTAGATTTTATTGTTGGATTAACCCAACCAAAAAATATTTTAGAGATTGGAACGGCAGTCGGATTCTCAGCGAGTTTGATGGCAACAGCTTCACCACAAGCAAAAGTCACGACCATTGACCGCTACGAATTAATGTATAGCCGTGCCAAAGCGAACTTTGAAAGACTAGGGTTGGCCGACCGTATCACTCAACTGGAAGGCGATGCGGCAGATATTTTACCTACATTGGAACAAGGGAAATACGATTTCCTATTTATGGATAGCGCCAAAGCTAAATACATCGAGTTCTTCCCATATTGTATGGATGTGCTTGAAGTGGGCGGCGTGCTAATGGTGGATGATATTTTCCAAGGAGGAACGATTTTAGATGATGTGATGGAGCGCCCAAGACGTGTGCGTAAGATTCATCGCCGCCTCAATATGTTCCTTGATTTGGTTCAAAGCGACCCAACATTAAAATCAACTTTACTTCCACTGGGCGACGGAGTGATTCTCATTCAAAAGCTCGAAGAAAAAGATTTTAAATATATTTTAGAAGAGTTGTAAATTAATCATGGAAATCCCCATGGAAAAGTTTTACAATAAGAAGGATGACAAAAGAAAGGAAGTTTTACAATGACAGATAAAGTGCGTGTACGTTATGCACCAAGTCCAACAGGGCACTTACACATCGGGAATGCCCGTACAGCTCTATTTAACTATTTATTCGCGAGACATTATGGTGGAGAGTTCATCATCCGTATCGAGGATACTGACCGCAAGAGAAATCTTGAACACGGTGAAGAAAGCCAATTAGAAAACTTAACATGGCTTGGAATGGATTGGGATGAAGGTCCAGACAAACCTGGCAAATACGGTCCATACCGTCAATCAGAACGTGAACACATTTATAATCCACTCATCGAGCAATTAATTGCCGAAGACAAAGCGTATAAATGCTACATGACAGAGGAAGAATTGGAAGCAGAACGTGAAGGCCAACGTGCTCGTGGCGAAATGCCGCACTATAGCGGTCAACACGCTCACTTAACACAAGAGCAACGTGACGCTTTTGAAGCAGAAGGACGCACTCCTGTTGTTCGTTTCCGTGTTCCAAAACAAGGAACTTACGCATTCGACGATATCGTTAAAGGCGACATCTCATTCGAATCTACAAGTGTCGGTGGCGACTTCGTTATCTTAAAACGTGACGGAATGCCAACTTACAACTTCGCAGTAGCAGTGGATGACCACTTCATGGAAATCACTCACGTTTTACGTGGAGATGACCATATTGCGAACACTCCAAAACAATTAATGATTTACGAAGCATTCGGTTGGGAACCACCACGTTTCGGACATATGACATTAATCATTAACACAGAAACAGGTAAGAAATTATCAAAACGTGATGAATCAATCCTACAATTCATCGAACAATATAAAGACTTAGGGTACTTACCAGAAGCGATGTTCAACTTTATCGCGCTTCTAGGATGGTCTCCTCAAGGTGAACACGAAATCTTCAGCCGTGAAGAATTCATCGAAATCTTCGACGAAAAACGTCTTGGTAAATCACCAGCAGCCTTCGATCCTAAGAAATTAGAATGGATTAACAACACATACGTGAAGAAAACTCCATTAGAAGAAGTCGCTGAAATGGCGATTGCTCAATTAAAAGAAGCAGGCGTTGTAAAAGACGAAGTGTCTCCTGAAGAACATGCATGGTTATTGAAATTAGTGGCTTTATACCACGACCAAATGAGCTACATGAATGAAATCGTTGAGTTATCAGCGCTCTTCTTCAGAAAAGATTTCGAAGTGGAAAATGAACAAGCCAAAGAAGTGCTTCAAGGCGAAACGGTTCCAACGGTATTGAACGCTTTTGTTGCGAAATTAGAATCAATGGAAACATTCGATGAACCAAGTATTCTTGCAGCAATCAAGGAAGTTCAAAAGGAAACTGGCGTGAAGGGTAAAAACTTGTTTATGCCAATTCGTGTGGCAACGAGTGGACAAACACACGGGCCGGAGATCGGAAAGACGATCGAATTGCTTGGAAGAGAACGCAGCATTGCACACGTGCAAGCCGCACTTGCTCTTATTAAATAAAAGCTAACAGAAAGGGTTAACGCAAACTGCGTTAACTCTTTTTTTGTGCATAGATAGAGAAAGAGGACCTAACGGTCCGATATACTCGAGATTCCCTCGGATGTCTTCATAATAGCGATAATGGGGTACCGGTTCGAGCCTAGGGTCTCTCACCTTTAAAGCCTCAAAGTAGGAGTACGGAATAAATTCCTAACTCCTACTAATTCGCATTTAATACGATTCCCCATTACTGCTATTATAGAATCCGAGGTTTCTCTCGTATATCGGCCCCTTTCGCTAAAAAAGGTTAATCCTTTCTTGAATAGGAGAGTGCGACAGAACATGCGCATGTCACGTTCTCTGGCGCAGGGAAGGGGAAACATGGGGGTACTTGATAAAACTAAGAACATAAAGTGTACGCTTGGAGGAAAAAAGGGCAAAGAAAAAACGGATGAGGGTTCATCCGTTTTGTTGTATTTTATGACAGAAGAAGGTGAGCGAGAGTAGGTCTGCGCTGCCTCCTGGGCTCAAGTTACGCTCGATAAGAACGTTGTCGTAGTCCTCGAGTCGGTTTGCTAGTTCAGTTTCTGTTAGGGGTTGGGCTTCTTCAAATAATTGTTGTGCTTCTTGTTGCACTTGTTTATACGCATCGATTCCGCCGCGGTGAATAAGGTTTCCGTCTTCTACGAAAGTCATCAAGTAGAGAAGAAGGAGTAGGTCGCGGTGACGTGGTGTGTGCGTGTCTAGTGTATTGTAATAGTCGAGGGCTTTTGCAAGGCTTGGGTAGCCTGTTGCTGCTTCGCCTCGAATGCCTGTGATGCCATGTTCGACGTAGAGTTTTTCACCGTAAGAGAGATGTTCTTTTTGGTCGAGGTTGGCAAAGTCCACTTCGATGAGGTGGCGCGTCATTAGGTGGCAGTAGTGCAAGGCTTCAGGAATGTTGCCATTCGTATGAGCAGTAGCCCCTAAGACGAGGGCAAAGGAGAAGTTGGCTCCTTTATGGGTATTGATATTGTTAGTGGCGGTCATCATCGCGTTTTCGGCTTGTTTTCCAAGTGCGCGAAGTTCGTTGAATAAGTCGAGCGGACTGCCGTTGTGGCGACTTCCTGCTTCGGCGTAGGCTAGTAAATAAGGACGGAGAGCTTCGATACTTTGATAGAAGGTTTCCTTTGTCATGTCCTTATGAGCGCCGACAGAAATAGGATCCACTAAGCCGGGTTTTGGCGCGAGATTGACTTCTTGTAGAAGGGCGTCTGTAGCCACTTTTGCTAAAAACTCAGGATTAATCAATGTGTAATTTCTCCATTTGTTTCAAAATAAATTGTAATGAGCGATCTAAGTGCTCGTGTGTAATCAGCGTGATTTGTTCCACGTCGTTATTGAGCATGCCGCGATAGATGAGTTTGTGTTCTTCGAGTGCTTTTGTACGGCGTTCTGAAGAACGAATCGATAAGTCGCGGAAGTAAATGACGTATGTACGTAATTCAAATACGATTTCTTTTAGACGTGTCATTTGGCATTTTTCGTAGATGAAATCATTGAAAGTCGTGAAGTTCGCAAGTACTTCGTCGACTCTATCTTCGTTGTTGAGACGTTCGCATTCTTCGAGGATGCCGCTCAACTCTTTGAAGTCTTCTTTCGTCATAAGTTTCATCGCATTAATTGTTGCCAATGTGTCGAGTGATTTTCTAATTTCGTAAATTTCATGGGCATCTTTAATGGAAATTCCTTTTACGATGACACCAATCTTAGGGATGTGCTCTACTAGGTGCTCTTTCGTTAACTCGTTAAGAGCGTAGCGAATGGGTGTACGGCTGATGTTTAACTCAGTCGAGAATTCTTTCTCGTTAATACGCGTACCTGCAGGGATTTCTCCTAAGATAATCGTTTTACGAAATGCTTCGTAGAGCGAAATTTTAAGAGGTTTGTTTTGGGTAATATCTAAATTTTTCTTTACCGCTTGGATAATCGCTGACATAGTAGCCTCCTGGAAATTATTGTAAACATTAGAAATAGTATAAACGATAAGATGGTAAAATGCACAAAAAAAGACTTGTTAGGCTAAGCCTAAACAAGTCTTTTTCACAAATTCAATTGTTTGATTATTGTGGTAAGTATAATGGCATGTGACCCATTAATACGATTGTTACAACGAAGATGACGAAGATAACAGCTGCGTATTTAGCTGATTCTTTTTGCCATTCACCCATGTCTAATCCTGTTAGACGTAATAGTAAGTAGATGAACGCTACTAATGGGCTTAATAAGTGGAATGCTTGACCCATTAATGAAGCTAATGCCATTTGCATATCTGTGAAGCCGTATTGACGTCCAACTTCAGCGAATGGAATTAATACTCCGTAGTAGAATCCGTCGTTTGTTAAGAAGAATGTACCAGGGATCGAGATTAATGCAATGATTAATGACCAGAATCCTGCTAATTGTTTAGGGATGATTTGAACGATGCTATCTGTTAAAGCAGTTGCCATTCCAGTTCCTTGGAATAATCCCATGAATACTCCGGCACCGAATACTAGTAATACTACTTGTACAGCATCCCCAGCGTTGTCCCCAATACGTTTAGATTGAGCTTTTAAGTCTGGGTAGTTAATCATTAAGGCTAAACCTGTACCAACTAAGAATAATACAACTGGTTTCACTTCGATTGAATTGATGAATGAACCAGCAACTAACCAACCGATTAATACGATTGTTAAGATAGCGTTGATTACGAAGTTTTGTGGACGACGTTTTTCTAATACTTCAGGATCAGAAATTGTAGTCAATTCGTTTAATTCTTCTTCAGTTAATTCTTGGATACCTAAACGAGCGCGTTCTTTTTTACCCATTGAGCGAGCAACAAAGAAGATTACGTAAAGAACTGAAAGAATCATACCTGGTGCTAAGTAAGCTAGGATATCTGCTTCTACACCAAGAACTGACATCGCACGAGCAGTAGGTCCGCCCCATGGTAATAAGTTCATGATAGTGTTTTGTAAGATAACAAGAACCCCTAAGTTCATTAATTTCATGTCTAATTTTTTGTAAATTGGCACGAATGCTGAGCAGCAGATTAATGTAGTTGTTGTTCCGTCACCGTTTAATGATACGGCAGCAGCTACGATAGCAGTAGCGATTAAAACTTTCATTGGATCGCCTTTAGCGAAGCGGATCATTTTGTTAGTGATTGGATCGAATAATCCAGCGTCTAACATTGTAGAGAAGTAAAGGATTGCGAATAGAAGCATAATTCCTGTTTCAGCAGTCCCTTTCATCGCTGTTAATTTATCTTTTGAGTTATTTCCGAATAACCCTTGGCGAATTAATGTACCGATGTTAACGTCTTGGACTTGACCTGTAGCAACTAAAATAATTGCAAAAACTAATGGAATTAATACTAAAGCTGTAAATGGTGACATTTTTTTCTTCATGATAACGTACATGAAAATTGCCATCATAATATAAGCTGCAATTGTGATAACCATCATATCTTCCTTTCTTTATTAAAAAAATTTGTTTTTTTAGTTGGAGAACCGTTCAGTCGCTAAAACCTGAATGGGAGCTCCACGAACTCATTGGGTAGAATGAATTCGTTTACTTATAGCGATATCTTAAACAATATTTAATAAAAAAGATAGTGTTTTCATAGCGAAAAACAATAAAAGAACAGTTTGATGTGACAAAATGAGCATAAGTTTTATATCCTATTTATAATAAAACACCAAAAGAACAGGGGAAAAACCTGTTTCTAGTTTAGGTATGACGCCGTTTTCTGTATAATAATTGCATGTAGATTATGTTGGGAAGGGAGTGAAGGAATGGGAATTCTCCAACGATTATTTGGCAAGAAGAACTCTGAAGCAACGGAACACGCATCGACGAAGTCTGCACAAACAGAATCTGAATGGGAAAAATTAGAAGCTTTTGTACCGGTAGAAGCAGAAGAAGCTAAGCACGTCTCAATCATTGCAGCGGCGATTGCGGCCTCAGATTATCCAGAAAGCCAATTTGTGGTCAAACGCGTCCTTAAACGCAACCCAGAAACCAAGATTATCTCGGTTATTGCCTCAGCGATTGCTGCAGGTGAATCAAGCGACAGTCAATGGGCTGTTAAAGAAATCTACCAAAAACGCAAATCATAATTTATTTTAGGAGGAATGTTACGATATGTTACGTAAATTCAAAATTAAAGTAGACGGTCAAGAGTACCAAGTAGAAATGGAAGAAATCGGAGCAGTTGCCCCAGCAGCTCCTGTAGCACCAGTTGCAGCTCCAGCGGCACCTGCAGCACCAGCAGTAGAAGCTGCTCCAGCTCCAGCAGCTCCTGTAGCATCAACACCAGCCGGCGCAGACGCAATGCCATCTCCAATGCCAGGGAACATCTTACGTATTTTAGTAAACGTAGGAGACACTGTTAGCGAAAACCAACCATTAATGATTTTAGAAGCAATGAAAATGGAAAACGAAATCGTTGCAGCTAAAGCAGGGGTTGTAGCAGGAATTCACGTTAAAGAAGGTCAAGTGGTTAACCCAGGCGACGCTTTAATTACAATTAACTAATTTTAATAACTTTCAAGGAGTGAAACAGTGGAAACATTAGTTCAAAATCTAGCGTCATTTACTTTGGGCCAAGGTATCATGATGGCTATCGGTGCCCTATTAATGTACTTAGGGATTAAAAAAGAGTACGAACCAACATTATTAGTACCAATGGGATTAGGTACAATCTTAGTAAACTTCCCAGGGACAGGGGTTCTTGACCAAGTCGTTGGTGGACAACAACAACACGGTGTCCTACAAATCTTATTCGAAATCGGTATCGAAACTGAATTATTCCCATTATTAATCTTCATCGGTATCGGTGCGATGATCGACTTCGGTCCATTATTACAAAACCCATTCATGTTATTATTCGGTGCGGCAGCCCAATTCGGTATTTTCTTCGTAGTTGTTGTAGCTGTATTATTCGGATTTGACATTCGTGAAGCAGCTTCAATCGGTATCATCGGTGCGGCTGATGGTCCTACATCAATCTTCGTTGCAAACCAATTAGCCCCTCAATTACTTGGAGCGATTACGGTTGCGGCCTACTCATACATGGCGCTTGTTCCGATTATTCAACCAATCGCTATCAAGATGGTTACAACAAAAGCAGAACGTCGTATTCGTATGACATACCACGCTTCAGGCGTATCTAAATTAACTAAAATCTTGTTCCCAATCATTATCACAATTGTGGCAGGTTTCATTGCTCCAATTTCGTTACCACTTGTTGGTTTCTTAATGTTTGGTAACTTATTACGTGAATGTGGCGTTTTAGATAACTTATCTCAAGCGGCTCAAAACGAATTAGTAAACATTGTTTCTATTCTATTAGGGATTACAATCTCAGTTAAAATGCAAGCTGATTTATTCTTAAATGTTCAAACATTAATGATCATCTTGTTCGGTTTAGTAGCCTTCATCATGGACTCAATCGGTGGTGTTGTGTTTGCTAAAATCTTGAACTTATTCCGTAGAGAAAAGATTAACCCAATGATCGGAGCTGCAGGTATTTCTGCATTCCCAATGTCAAGTCGTGTTATCCAAAAAATGGCGACAGACGAAGATCCTCAAAACTTCATCTTAATGTACGCTGTTGGAGCTAACGTTTCTGGACAAATCGCTTCTGTTATTGCTGGTGGATTATTATTATCATTCTTCATGTAATAATATAGAAGGAAAAGGAGGAAAACGATGAATTTCAACGCAGAACATTTAACACAAGCTTTCGAATTAATGGCTTTAGGGATGGGTGGAGTTTTCCTAGTATTAGGAATTCTATATGCCGTTTCTGCTCTTTTATTAAAAGCATTCCCGCCAGGTAAGGAGTAAGATTCATGGAAAATTTCATTCTCAAACGGTTATGGCTCGATCGCGATAAAAAAGCACGCCAAGATTGGGAATGGTTAATGGATCAGGCTAACCTTGGTAAAACAGAGCAGGTTGATTATACAATTGCGATTTACCATACTTCTGGTGAACCTGCAGCAACCGGTTCTTTAGACCGCAACATTTTAAAATGTTTAGTGGTTTGTAAAAAGTATCAATCAGAAAATCTGTTAACGCATCTCGTGATGGCGCTCTTAGATGAATTAAGAGAACGTTCTTATACAAATAGTTTTGTCTACACGAAGCCAAAGAATATTGTCTTCTTTAAATCTTTGGGGTATCGCGTAGTTGCCGAGACAGAAAATCTTGCCTTTTTAGAACAAGGCATTCCGTCCTTTAGTGATTACTTGAAATTGCTAAAAGAACATTTCGTAGAAGGAACTAGCAATAGTGCGATTGTCATGAATGCGAATCCTTTTACACTGGGACACCAATACTTGGTAGAAACGGCTGCTCGTCAGTCGAGCCACCTCTACGTATTCGTTGTTTCCGAGGATCGTTCGTTCTTTCATACGAATGACCGAATGGAAATGGTGAAACGAGGCGTGAGTCATCTGCCGAACGTAACGGTGCTTCCGACTAGAGACTATATGGTCTCTAGCGCTACTTTCCCATCGTACTTCTTGAAAGAGAAGGCGGATTTGGAAGTGGCAAAAGTGCAAGCAACATTGGATGCAACACTCTTCTTAGAAAACATTGTTCCAACGTTACAATTGACCAAACGTTATGTTGGTCAAGAACCACTCTCTCCAGTAACCTCCGTTTATAATGACGCGCTAAGAGCTGCTTTTGGGAGCGACTTAGAGCTAGTGATTATAGACAGACTTTCTGCCGGGGACGAAGTGGTGAGTGCGACGCGGGTGCGCGCTGCCATTCAAGACAAAAACGTAGACGAGTTGAAACAGCTCGTTCCAGCAACTACGTATCATTATTTAGAAGAAAAACATTTCATTGGTTAAAATCCAAAAGAAAAGGTGGAAACAATAATGGAAATTAAAAAAAGTGCAGTAGTCGGCACTTTGGAATCAAGTGACATCATGATCACTTTAAATCCAAGTACCGCTGGTCGAATCGACATTCAATTAGAAAGTAGTGTCGAAAAACAATTCGGAAATCAAATCCGTCGTGTGATCGAAGAAACTTTAAAAGAATTAGGGGTTACTTCAGTAGAAGTCATCGCAGTTGATAAAGGTGCTTTAGATTGCACAATTCAAGCTCGTACAGTGACAGTGGTTCACCGTGCAGCAGAAGTTGAAAACTACGACTGGAAGGAGATCGACTCATGGAACGCTTAAGAAGAACAATGATGTTCGTACCTGGTTCAAACGCAGCAATGTTGCGTGACGCTCCACTTTACGGCGCAGACTCAATTATGTTTGACTTAGAAGATGCTGTTTCTTTAAAAGAAAAAGACTCAGCTCGTGTATTAGTACATTTCGCTTTAAAAACTTTTGACTACAGCAATGTAGAAACAGTTGTACGTATTAACGGTTTAGATACAACAGGTGCTTTAGATATTGAAGCCGTTGTATTAGCTGGTGTTAACGTTGTTCGTTTACCAAAAACTGAAACAGCTCAAGATATCGTAGACGTGGATGAAATCATCACTCGCGTTGAACGTGAAAACAACATCCCAGTAGGTCGCACTAAAATGATGGCTGCGATTGAATCTGCTGAAGGTGTGTTAAACGCTCGCGAAATCGCTAAAGCAAGTGACCGTTTAATCGGTATCGCTTTAGGTGCTGAAGACTACGTAACAAACATGAAAACTCGTCGTTACCCTGATGGACAAGAGTTATTCTTCGCTCGTAGCATGATTTTACACGCGGCTCGTGCTGCAGGAATCGCTGCAATCGATACTGTTTACTCTAACGTAGACAACATGGATGGATTCCGTGAAGAAGTAGAACGCATCAAACAATTAGGTTTCGATGGAAAATCTGTTATTAATCCTCGTCAAATTCCTGTGGTTAATAAAGTTTATGCACCAACAGAAAAAGAAATTCAAAACGCTAAAGAAGTTATTTGGGGAATTCGTGAAGCTGAAGCTAAAGGATCAGGTGTTATCTCAGTTAACGGTAAAATGGTCGATAAACCAATCGTGGAACGTGCTGAGCGCGTAATCGCATTGGCAAAAGCGGCTGGATTGATTAGCGAGGAGGAAATTTAAGATGGTATTAAATAAAGCTGGACGTGAAATTCCACAAGAATATGCAGATCAATATGGGGTATACGAAGGTGAGTTAGCTCGCATTAAACCTTATGAAGCAGCTAGCCGTAAAATCAAACCTGTTGAACCTCGTCAAGAAAAATTATTAGGTAGCATTCGTGAAGCTATCGAAAAAACTGGCTTAAAAGATGGCATGACAATCTCATTCCACCACCACTTCCGTGAAGGAGACTATGTAATCAACATGGTTATGGATGAAATTGCAAAAATGGGGATTAAAAACCTATCAATCGCTCCATCTTCAATCGCGAACGTACACGAACCATTAATCGAACACATCAAAAATGGTGTCATTACAAACATCACTTCATCTGGTTTACGTGATAAATTAGGGGCAGCAATCTCTAGCGGTATCATGGAAAACCCAGTTGTGATTCGTTCACATGGTGGACGTGCTCGTGCGATTACTGCAGGAGACATCCACATCGACGTTGCCTTCCTTGGAGCTCCAAGTTCTGACGAGTACGGTAACATCAATGGTACAAAAGGAAAAGCAACTTGCGGTTCTTTAGGATACGCAATGATCGACGCTAAATACGCTGACCAAGTAGTTGCGATTACAGATAGCCTTGTACCTTATCCAAACACACCAATCAGCATTCCACAAACAGACGTGGACTACGTGGTTGTTGTAGATGAAATCGGGGATCCTAAAGGGATTGCCAAAGGGGCAACTCGTTTCACGAAGAACCCTAAAGAATTATTAATCGCAGAATACGCTTCTAAAGTAATCACTGGTTCTCCATATTACAAAGAAGGATTCTCATTCCAAACTGGTACAGGTGGAGCTTCTCTTGCTGCAACTCGTTTCATCCGTGAAGCAATGATTAAAGACGGCATCAAAGCAAGCTTTGTACTTGGTGGTATTACAAACTCAATGTGCGAATTGTTAGAAGAAGGTTTAGTTGAGAAAGTTATCGACGTTCAAGACTTCGACCACCCATCTGCAATTTCACTTGCAAACAATGCAAACCACTATGAAATCGACGCAAGCATGTACGCAAACCCATTATCTAAAGGTTCAGTAATTAACCGTTTAGACGTTGCAATCCTTTCTGCTTTAGAAGTAGATACAGACTTCAACGTAAACGTAATGACAGGTTCTGACGGTGTTATCCGTGGAGCTTCAGGTGGTCACTGTGATACAGCCTTTGCTTCAAAAATGTCAATGGTTATCAGCCCATTAGTACGTGGACGCATCCCTACATTCGTAGAATCAGTAAATACTGTGATTACTCCAGGTACAAGTGTGGACGTGGTTGTTACTGAAATCGGTATTGCAATCAACCCTAACCGTCAAGACTTAATTGAACACTTCAAAGGGTTAGATGTACCTCAATACACAATCAAAGAATTACAAGAAAAAGCATACAGCATCGTTGGAAACCCAGAACCAATCCAATATGGTGATAAAGTGGTTGCGGTAATCGAATACCGTGATGGAAGCATCATCGACGTTGTTCGCAATGTTTAATTCCTTGTTTGACGGAGCACCTGTGGATATCATGCAAATGCTTGATGCCAGAGAAAGACGTGCTCATACCCAACAACAATTACTAGAACAATTTAACCCGTGTGTATTGGTGTCTATTACACTCAATATTCCAGGTCCTGTAAAAAATTCAGAGGCGATTACAACCGTCTTCGCCTCTGTCATTTCTGAATTAGATGAGGCTTTACAGTCTTTTGAGAAGCTTCACCAAGAAGACTTCTCGCCTCAGACAGGGATGGAATTTTACCGAGTCCTTCGCGCAGACGCACTTCATGTCAAGCGTGCTTGTACGGAGTTTGAAGAAGGACACCCACTCGGACGATTACTCGATATCGATGTTGTTGAAATGGCTGGAGATACACCAACTCCAATTTCCAGAACAGCCCTTGGAATGACTCCAAGACGTTGTTTTATTTGCAATGAGGACGCAAAAGTGTGCGCCCGTTCTAGAAAGCACACAGTTCCTGAGATGCAAGAGCATATTGCTCGCATCGTTGCAGCATACACATCTATCGAAAGACCTTAAGAAAGGAAGATATTATGAGCAAAATTATCCGTTTAACTGAAACGGTTTTGCGTGACGGACAACAAAGTCAAATCGCGACTCGTATGTCAACTGAAGATATGTTACCAATCTTGGAAACATTAGACCAAGCTGGCTTCCATGCGTTAGAAGTATGGGGAGGAGCAACTTTTGACTCTTGTATTCGTTTCTTGAATGAAGACCCATGGGAACGTCTACGTCAAATTCGCGCAGCAGTTAAAGATACAAAATTGCAAATGTTATTACGTGGACAAAACCTATTAGGATACCGTAACTATGCTGATGATGTGGTACGTTTATTCGTAGAAAAATCTGTACAAAACGGAATCGACATTATTCGTGTATTCGATGCTTTAAACGATGTTCGTAACATGAAGACATCAATCGAAGCAACAAAATTAGCAGGCGGACACTGCCAAACAGCAATCTCTTATACAACAAGTCCAGTTCACACTGTGGACTACTATGTTGATTTAGTAGGACGCATGGCAGAATTCGGTGCAGATTCAATCTGTATTAAAGACATGGCTGGGGTATTAACACCTCAAACAGGTTACGAATTAGTAAGCCGTATTAAAGAAAAAACTGATCTTCCTTTAGAAGTTCACACTCACGCTACAAGTGGTATTTCTGAAATGACTTACTTAAAAGTAGCTGAAGCAGGCGCAGACATCATCGACACTTGCTTATCATCATTCTCTGGTGGTACAAGTCAACCTGCAACTGAATCTATGGCTTTAGCACTTAAAGATTTAGGCTTCGAAACAGGCGTTGACATGAAGAAAGTGGAAGAAGCAACAGCTTACTTCAACGGCATTCGTGATAAATTCCGTGCAGAAGGCATCTTAAACCCTAAAGTAAAAGATACAGAACCAAAAACATTAATTTACCAAGTACCTGGTGGAATGTTATCAAACCTATTAAGTCAATTAACAGAACAAGGCTTAGCTGACAAATACGAAGAAGTATTAGCAGAAGTGCCAAAAGTACGTGCTGACTTAGGTTACCCACCACTTGTAACACCATTATCACAAATGGTTGGTACACAAGCGGTAATGAACGTGATTTCAGGTGAACGTTTCAAACTTGTTCCAAAAGAAATCAAAGACTACGTTTTAGGATTATATGGACAAGCTCCAGCAGAAATTAATCCTGAAGTGAAAGCAAAAATTATCGGAGATGCAGAAGTTGTGACAGTTCGTCCAGCTGACTTAATCGAAGATCAATTACCAGAAATTCGTGAAGAGATTAAAGAGTACGCTAAATCTGATGAAGATGTATTAATGTACGCACTCTTCCCACAACAAGCAAAAGACTTCTTAGGACGTCGTGAAGATCCATTCTACGATGTACCATTACAAACAGTAGAAGTTACTTTAGACTTAAAATAGTTTTGCTAGAAAGCTGAAAAGCTAGGCCCCGCAGCCCGGCTTTTCAGCTTTTTGTGTGCTTTAAACTGTGTTATAATGAATAGAATAGACAAATGTAAAGGAAGTGAAGGAATGGGACGTTTTAGAGAAGATATGGATACTTATAAGAGAAATGATCCAGCAGCAAGAAGCAGCTTGGAAATCGTCTTGACGTACCCAGGATATCACGCAATGGTCTTACACCGGGTGGCGCATTGGTTGCATACAAAGGCGAAAATGAGACTTCTTGCACGGATGGTCGCTGGATTTAGCAGGTTCCTAACGGGCATCGAGATTCATCCAGGCGCAACGATTGGAAGACGATTCTTTATCGACCATGGAATGGGAATCGTCATTGGAGAGACAACGATTATCGGTGACGATGTCAAAATGTTCCATGCGGTCACATTAGGCGGAACCGGGAAAGATACAGGCAAGCGTCATCCAACCATCGAAAACGGCGTACTTTTATCGGCGCATTCGCAAGTCATTGGCCCCGTAACGGTTGGAGAATATGCCAAGATTGGAGCGGCGGCAGTTGTGTTAGACGACATTCCTGCACACACCACAGCGGTTGGACTGCCGGCACGAGTGGTCCGCGTCCATACACCAGAAGAAATTGAAAGAGATACGACTATCGGAGGAAACTTATGATTCAAATCTACAATACCTTAACAAGACAAAAAGAAGCATTTAAACCGATTGAAGAAGGAAAAGTGAGCATGTATGTGTGCGGTCCAACGGTTTATAACTATATTCATATCGGAAATGCACGTAGTACGGTTTCCTTTGATACGATTCGTCGTTACTTTGAATACCGCGGTTATGACGTGAATTTCGTTTCGAACTTTACAGATGTGGACGATAAAATTATTCGCGTGGCCAACGAAACAGGCATGACGGCTGAAGAAGTTTCAAAGAAATATATCGAAGCGTTCTTTGAAGATACAAACGCGCTAAACGTGAAGAAGGCGACTTTAAATCCAACGGTTATGAATACCATGGATGATATTATTGCCTTTGTAGCAGATTTAATCGATAAAGGAATGGCCTACGAATCAGAAGGTGATGTGTATTTCATTACTGAAAAGTTTGAAGGTTATGGAAAACTCAGCGACCAACGCATCGAAGACTTACAGATGGGGGCAAGTAATCGTACCGCCTCTGAAGATGATGCGAAGAAACGCAATCCGCTAGACTTTGCATTATGGAAGAACGCAAAACCGAATG
>URWJ01000023.1 GCA_900551535.1 uncultured Granulicatella sp.
ATCAAAAAACAAAAACAAACTAACTCAAAAGGGGAAAAACAAAATGAACATTAAAAAATTATTCGTAGCTGCAGCGGCAGCATTAACATTAGCGGCATGTGGAGCTGCACAAACATCAAACTCATCAAGCTCAGCTTCATCAGAAGCAAAACAAGAAAACAAACACGTTAAAATCGGGGTTAACGCAGGGAACCACGAAGTTTGGGACGATGTTATTGCTCGCTTGAAAGAAAAAGAAGGTATTGAAGTTGAATTAGTAGAATTCACTGACTACGTACAACCTAACCAAGCGTTAGAAAACGGCGACGTTGATTTGAACTCTTTCCAAACAATTATTTACTTAGAAAACTTCAACAAAGAACAAGGAACACACATCAAACCAATCGGCTACACTGTAATTGCACCAATGGGTGTTTACTCTAAGAAAATTAAAGACGTAAGTGAATTAAAAGATGGCGATACAATTGCTATTCCTGAAGATACTTCAAACAACTCACGTGCATTACGTTTACTACACGCAGCAGGCGTAATCAAATTAAAAGATCCTAACAACACTTTAGCAACTAAAGATGACATCGTTGAAAATCCTAAAAACATCCAAATCAAAGAATTACCTGCTGGACAAACAGCTCGTGCTTTAGATGATGTTGCTGCTTCATTAATCAACAACGGTTTCGCTGTTGAAGCTGGATTCCAACCAACAAAAGATGCAATCTTCATCGAACAAATTACTGATTCTTCACAACCTTACTACAACGTAATCGCTGCTAAAGAAGGTAATGAAAACAACGAAGTATACAAAAAAATCGTAGAATACTACCAATCACCAGAAACAGCTAAGAAAATTGAAGAAGTTTCAAAAGGTGCTAACGTACCAGTTTGGGAAAAAGCTAAATTGAACAACTAGGATGAGAGGGCGAACGCTCAGGCCTGAAACACTGGACCAGAATAACGCAAAGGACTGCTTGCAGTCGTGCGGATATTCTGGGAAGTGGACGTCAGGGCTGTGAGCCCGAACTCGACTACAACTAGGATGCGAGACATCGCGCTCAGAAATCGAACACTGGAAAATCCTTCACAGTGCGAAGGATTTGAAACAAAAGAGAAGGAACGTGAAACGTTCTGCGTACGTTTCGGGAAGCAAAACTTCACAGTGCGAAGTTTTGGTTCTGCGATGGCGAGCTCAACTACTAGACTGTTAGCTCGAACTCAACTACTAGGATGCGAGAAAAGCAAGTTACATTTAGAAAAAAACAAAACCTTAAGAGGCGTGCTTAGCATGCCTCTTTATTCAATGAAAGAAGGCAAATACGATGAGCAAAATTAAAGAAAAAGCACAAGCGTTAGAAGAATATCTTATAGCAACAAGAAGACATTTTCATGAAAACCCAGAATCAAGCTTAAAAGAGTACGATACTGCTGCTTATATTCAAAAAGAATTAACTTCTTTTGGCATTCCATTTGAAAAAGTAGGAGAAACAGGAACGTTAGCTATTATCAATGGTGGTAAAGGAGAAGGAAAGAAAGTTTTACTTCGTGCCGATATCGATGCGCTAGAACTTCCGGATTGTACAGGTAAACCTTATGCGTCTAAACGTCCGGGGCTAAACCATGCTTGCGGACATGATTCTCACACAACAATGGGGTTAGGAACGGCTAAAGTCTTAAATGAATTGAAAGAGACATTTGCCGGAACAGTCTTAATTGCATTCCAACCTGCAGAAGAAATTGGTGCGGGCGCTAAACAATTCGTTGCTTCTGGAAAAATCGACAACATCGATGAATCATTTGCAATTCACGTAAATTCAGGGTTGCCAGTTGGAACTTTTGCGGTCGAAGGTGGACCAGTGAACGCTTCTTGTGATATTTTCAAAATCAAAATTACAGGGAAAAGTTCTCACGTAGGTCGCCCTCACTTAGGACATGACGCGCTTGTGACAGCCAGTGAAGTTGTCGTTTCGCTTCAAACTATCGTGGCTCGCGAGGTGAATCCAATCGATCGTGCTGTAGTTGGAATCGGCAAGTTGAATGCAGGGACTCGTTACAATATCGTTGCCAACGACGCTGAAATTGAAGGGACAATTCGTGCGTTCAGCCATGAAACACGTGCACACTTGAAAGAAGCGGTAACACGTATCGCAAAAGGAATCGCTGAACTCAACCGTTGTGACTTTGAAATTGATTGGTATGATGCGGCTGCTCCAGTGATTAATACTCCAGAGTTAGCAGAAGAATTCCAAAAAGTAGTTTCGAAAGTAGAAGGAATTGATAACCTCATTACAAATTACGAATCATCAATGGGTGCCGACGACTTTGCTGATTACTTAGTGAATAAACCAGGTGTTTATGGCTTGCTAGGTAGTCAATCTGGTGAAGACACAGCTTACGGGCATCACCATGAGAAATTCGATATCGATGAGCGTGTATTAGCACTTGGTGTTGAAATCGAAGTGAAGTATTTCTTAGGCAGACTTGCATAGAAAGTTAGAGGAGAGAGTCGAAAGGGTTTTCGGCCTCTTTTTTATATAAAAACGTTAAAAAACTTTAATATTTGTGGAATTGTCATAGGCAAGAAAGAAGCCATATGCTATAATTCTTGTGTGTCTGAAAATTAAACAGTTGTTTTTCAGAAAGAGATTATGGAAAGTGTTCGGGAGAAAACGATGAAACCATTATTAGAACAATTAGAACTAAATACGAAACAAGATAAAGTTGTTTACCGACACGATTTAATGCCGGAAGAAGAGTTAACAGCAAGTCTTGTCTGGGAGTACTCAGATAAGCTAGCAGCATACTTACATAAAACATACAAAGGGAATAAATCTCCAATCGTAGTCTATGGTCATAAACACCCATTTATGTTAGTGTACTTTTTGGCTTGTGTAAAATCAGGTCATGCCTATTGTCCAGTTGATGTGAATACACCAATTGACCGCGTTGAAGATATTATCGCAACCGTTAAGAGCCCAGTCGTGCTCGTAAGCGAAGAAATTTCGCTAGATGCATCAACATTGACAGTTTCTGAAGCTAAAGAAGTGATCGCTTCAACGACGGAACGTATTTCAAAAGAACATTATGTTCAAGCAGAAGATATTTTCTATATTATCTTTACTTCTGGAAGTACAGGGAAGCCAAAAGGAGTTTCGATTACTTACAATAACTTGAACCATTTCTTAGATTGGTACACAGGGTATTACAAAGAGAAAGGGCCTCAAGTATTTCTTGGGCATCCGCCATTCTCATTTGATTTATCAGTGATGTCACTTTGGCCAGCGCTCTATATGCATGCGCCACTGGTTCAAATTGATAAAGAGCATTTACAAGACTTCAAAGTGTTGTTTAAAACATTAGAAGAGTCTAAAGCAACGGTTTGGATTTCAACGCCATCGTTTGCGGAAATGTGCTTGGTGGATCCAAGTTTCAACCAAGAACTACTTCCTGAATTAGAGCAGTTTGTCTTCTGTGGAGAGAAGTTATTTAGTTCCACTGTTGAAAAGCTAATGGAACGATTCCCACGCGCAGAAGTGGTGAACACGTATGGACCAACGGAATCAACCGTTATGGTAACATGGATGCCATTAACACGAGAATTGTTAGAGAAGTATCCAGATAATCTACCAGTAGGTGTGATTAAGCCTGGGACAACCGTGTTAATTGATGGACCAGAAAGCGGAGAAATTATTATTTACGGAAATACCGTGGCAAAAGGATATTATGAAAACCCTGAAATGAATGCGAAACATTTCTTCGAAGTAGATGGAGAGCGTGCATATCGTACCGGGGACGTAGGGCATTTCGAAGGAGATTTATTATTCTGCGAAGGACGAATCGATTTCCAAATCAAATTACATGGTCACCGTATCGAGTTGGAGGATATTGACAATAACTTGTTGAAGAATCCGAAAATTCGTCAGGCTGCAACGGTTCCTTCGGTGGTGGATGGAAAAGTAAAATCGATTACGTCATTTGTCGTGTATAACGAGCCGATTGAAAAACGTTTTGAAACAGTTAAACTCGTGAAAAAAGAATTGGCGCAACATGTGCCGGAATATATGATTCCAAAGAAAGTCGTCTTCTTAGACGAAATGCCGCTGAACAATAACGGTAAAATTGATAAAAAACAATTAAAGGAGCTTGTGTAGTCGATGCATTATTTTGAAGGTCTCTCTTTCTTCATGACGCTAGGACTCGTATTAATCGTAGCGTTCATATTAAATGTCTTTCAAAAATCTACGTATTATCTATCATTACTATTCTCATTAGTGATGGTCTATTTCGTGTTCATTAAAACGCCGGACCAACTGATTGCGCTATTGGGATTTGTGGTGTTAGGTTACATCTTGATGCAGATGACCTCTAAGCTGAAGGATCGCAAGAAGGCAATGCCAATTATGGTGTTGTTAGCGGGGTTGCCGTTGATTGTGGTGAAAATTTTGCCTGTGTTTCATGTGAATGGATTTGGATTTTTAGGAATTTCATATATGACCTTCAAATTAGTCCAAATCATAGTTGAGATGTATGACGGGTTGATTGAAAAGCCGATGTCTGTTCTCGATTACACACATTTCTTGTTATTCTTTCCAGCGCTTAGTTCCGGACCGATTGACCGTAGTCGCAGATTTATGGACGATTGGCAGAAACAAAGAAGTCGAGCGGAGTATTTAGAACTCGCAGGTACAGGTATTTTTAGGTTAGTGTTAGGTTTATTCTATAAGTTGGTAGTATCCGGAATGGTATTTCAACAGATGAATGGGCCGATGGGGAAAGATGTGACCTATCTCATCGGGTATATGTATCTTTACACCGCATACTTGTTCTTTGACTTTGCTGGATACAGTTTAATGGCAGTAGGGGCAAGTAATATTCTAGGTGTTGAAACGCCGATGAACTTTAACTTCCCATTTATCAGTATCGACATTAAAGACTTCTGGAACAGATGGCATATTACGCTTTCGACATGGCTGCGCGACTTTGTTTTCTCGCGCGTTGTAATGCGATTCATGCGTAAGAAAGTCTTTAAGAAGAGACTGACGACGGCGATGGTTGCCTATATGATCAACATGACCTTCATGGGATTTTGGCATGGGGTGACACTGGACTACATCATCTACGGTGTGTATCACGGGGTGCTGATGGCGTCGTTTGAATGGTATCAGAAGAAATCGAAGTTTTATAAGAAAAACAAGAATAAGACTTGGTATAAAATTACAAGTTGGATCATCACAATGCATTTAGTGATGTTTGGGTTCTTGATTTTTTCAGGAAAACCATTATTATGGATAAGTAAATTAATTTCAATGCAATAGGAGGGATTTCCATGGAAGAAAGAATTTTAGAAATTCTAGAAGAAATTTGCGAAGATGAAGTAGTATACGAAGATAAAGACATCAATTTAAAAGAAGAAGGGTTAATGGATTCATTAGCGTTCGTTGAACTACTTGTTCGCTTAGAAGAGTTTGGTATCGAAGTGGCTCCAACAGAAGTTACTTATGAAGAAATCGATACTCCAAATAAAATTATTAAATACGTTTCAGAACGTGTTGGTTAATTTAAAATAGTAAAAGGCGCTTCCTGTCGAGTAGGAGGCGCCTTTTTGCGTACTTAGAATTTAATATTTAATAGTTTGTTTACTTCTGTATAAGCGGATTGAATTCTCTCGAGTGTTTCTTTGTCTACGGTATGTTCTAGAGGTCCGCCTGGTATATAGTTTTCAGCAAGAAAGACTTGATAGTCGTAAGCTGGTCCTCCCATAAAGCTGCGGTCGATTTCAGTACGTGAAACCCATGTTGGATGAGCCTTAACACTTGTGAGGGTCGTCTTGCCGTTTTCTTTTTCGATGGTGATATCCATAATCACGCCACGCTCGGTCCAGATGTTCTCCAACGTTTCGACGCGTTGGTTCGAAAGAAGGTTTCCCATCGAGTAGATGATGAATTTCTTTTCACCGTCTTTTGTAATCGTTTCGGTTGGTTCAATGACGTGTGGATGTCCGCCGAAAACGACATCGGCACCCCATTCGATCATTTGGTGATACGTATCGATTTGCCCTTGTGTTGGATGGAGGTGATATTCTTCTCCCATTTGTGGTAATATAATCGTAAAGTCGGCGATTTCTTCAGCACGCTGGATGAGCTGCTTCACCTTTTGCATATTTAAATCGTATAAATGATTGTTGTATTCTTCGTCGGTGAGAGTAGCTTCAATTCCATTAAATCCATACGCAAATCCAAGGATAGCCACTTTGATGCCGTTGACTTCTTTTATAAGAATGCCTTCTGATGGGTCGACCTTTACCCCGAAAATATCAAGTCCGTTTTTGCGGAAAGCATTGGCTGTGTATTTCAAACCTTCGATGCCTGTATCAAGAATATGGTTATGCGCTAAGTCGAGTACATCGTATCCGGCGTCTTTAATGCTTTGAATCACTTCTTCAGGAGCGTTGAAAATCGGGTAGCCAGCAAGTGGTTCGTTTGGATTAATGGTTCCTTCGAAATCTCCAATCGCAAGGTCTGCACTGGATACGAGTGGGGTAATTTGTTCGTAGTCATTTTTGAAATCGTACGAATTCCCGTCGAATGCACTGCCATAAACAATATCGTGATAGAGCATATCCCCACTTGCGGTGATGCGAGCCACTTGTTTATTCGTTGGTGGAGACTGAGGGTTATTTGGTGTAGCGGCATCCTCTTGATTTTGTTCAGATGATGCCTTCGATGTTTGAACAGTCTCTATGCTTTCTTGCGCGGAGGGACGTGTAAGGAAACCTGCCGTAATCGTAAATGCAGATAAGATACAAACCCCATAAAATTCCATTCGTTTGATTTTGTCATTCTGTGAATTGCCTCTCATAAATCCCCCTCCAAAACCTGTAGTAATTGTATTATACTCCGAATTAATTCCTATTTAAATAGTAATTTTAGTATATATAGAAATAAATAATTTAATCACAATCCCCTCTAGAATTACTCGGCTGGTAGATATATAATTTAGTTGAAAGCAGTAGTTGATAGTTTTTGTTATAGGAAATCATTACAGGGAGGGTGTAGGGTAATGGATAAGTCAAATAGATATCTGTTAAGAATCTTCTGTTGTTTTACGGTTTTGATAATTTTATTACTATCGCAGTTTAGATTCGCTAGTGTGTATGGTGAAACGGTAACTTCGATTCAGTCTAAGGACGAAATCCTTCATTTAGAAGAAGAAATTCTTAATATGTCTCGCGATGGGGACGAACGTATAGAAAGTGTTGACTTTGACCATGCAGTCAAGATGTATTATGACGTTCCGCTGTTTAACGAGAAAAAGAATTTAGGTAGTGAAGAAATTGAACGTATCGTAACTAATAGTAACTATAAATGGGTGGTTCCGATTAAGAATCCTACATTGGAAAAAGAGGCTCATCTTTATATTGGAGGCCCGACAAATTCATTAGAAATAGAAAACAAAGTGAAGCAGGGATATCTAACAAAAGAAGAAGGAGAAAAACTGATTCAGTCACAAGGAAAATGGACGGTTGCCTATGTGAGCACTTATGAGAAGAATGCGCATTCAATTATAAAAGTGGCTCAGGAAGTGATTGAGAAAGAATACTTAAATGTAGAAAAGGTCATTTTTGCCGTTTCTAAAGAGTTACAAGTTCCGGTGGTGCTTATAAAAGTGGATGGAGTTTATAAAGTATTGTTTCATGAATTTCCTTTAGTAGAAGGAGGTATCTCAAATGTAAAAGGTGAGCTATCTCTTGATCGATTCTATCCATTTAACGAGGCGAAGGAAATAGTGCGTGAGTTTGCTAGAGAACGTCATATAGGTTCAGAAAATGGTAATGCAAGGCCGAACGGAGTGGTTATTCCATGGAGAGAGTCTTCTATTACGATTGTAGGGATAGTAATTGTTGGCTTTGTCTTGTATAAAATTATTTCGAAAAAAGATAGCGCAACCAAAACGTACTAATCCTTAAGAAACTGTAACAAAACAACAAAGGGTGGAAAAAATAGATAAATTAGGGTATAATAAAAACGTTAAAAATAAATGCTGTAAGCATCAAGGAGGAACTAAAACATGAGTCGTTTAGTAAGCATGACTGAAATGTTACAAAAAGCTAAAGAAGGTAAATACGCTGTTGGTCAATTCAACATCAACAACTTAGAATGGACACAAGCAGTATTAACAGCAGCTCAAGAAGCTAACTCACCAATTATCTTAGGTGTATCTGAAGGCGCTGGTAAATACATGGGTGGACCAAAAGTTGTTTCAGCTATGGTAAATGCATTATTAGATGCAATGAACATCACTGTTCCAGTAGCATTACACTTAGACCACGGTTCTTCAGTAGAAGTATGTAAACAATACATCGACGCTGGATTCAGCTCAGTAATGTTTGACCACTCTCACTTCCCAATCGATGAAAACATCGAATTAACGAAAGAAGTTGTAGAATATGCACATCCAAAAGGAGTTTCAGTTGAAGCTGAAGTAGGTACTGTAGGTGGTACTGAAGATGGCGTAACTGGAGGAATCAACTACGCTGACTTAAACGAATGTGTACGTATGGTTAAAGAAGCTAAAATTGATGCATTAGCAGCAGCTTTAGGTTCAGTTCACGGAACTTACTCAGGCGAACCAGTTTTAGGTTTCGATGAAATGTTAGCAATCTCAGAAGCTACAGGTGCTCCATTAGTATTACACGGTGGATCAGGTATTCCAGAATACCAAATCAAAGAAGCAATCAAACGTGGACATGCTAAAATCAACGTTAACACTGAATTACAACAACAATGGACAGCAGCAGTTCGTGCTAAATTAAATGCAGACGCTGGTGTTTATGACCCACGTAAAATTATCAAACCTGGTTTCGATGCAATCGTTAAGATTACAAAAGAAACAATGGACATCTTCGGTTCAACAGGAAAAGCTTAATAATCACTATTTTGAGGCAGGCGATTTCGCCTGTCTCTTTTTAATTAGACCAATAAATATCCACTGGCTAAGCCGGTGGATATTTATTTGAGCAAAATAATACTATAAAAGAGCAAAATTATCATATGTGATAATTATCATATATGATAATTTTAAGGTGTGGAGGTGGGAGAGATGAAGCGCAAGTTTAAAATCGAAAAAGATATGGTAGATCAGCTAGATGAGTATTCATACGAAGAAAAAGTAAAGTATGCAGCCATATTAAAAATACTGCAAGAAGATGGGTTAACAGAAGAGATGATTCAAAAATGGGGACGATGGTATAAAGGGAAACAGGGATTGTTAATAAATCTTTCGAAAAATGTTAAGGAGGAGATGGACGATGGGGACGTACCTAACTTCAAAACTTTGCAAGCTTTCATCAGAATATCCGACGTTTGAGTATGATTTAGAAAAGGAAATGATGATGCAGCGAGTTGCGTTACAAATGACAAAGTTACAAACGGTGACAGGACTTTCTTTAGAAGGTTTTGCAAAAGAAGTCGATCTTAAAGCATCAAATCTTTCGAGATTGCAGAGCGGAGACCATAATCCAACTATTCTTACTCTGTTGGATTTAGCTTATCGATGTGGATATGATGTAGAAGTGAAAGTAAAAAAGAAAAAACTGCCTAAGTAGCATTACAAAATTACAATTGTTCACAGAAAAAATCTCTTAGAGCATAGCAATTTAACTCCTAAATTTGTTTTTATAAGTGTAAGACTTATTAGATTATGAATAGAAATGAGGAGGAAAAATTATGACACATCATACATTTGTTGAGAAGAAACTGCATTTACGATTCAAAGGGAGTGACAGAAAAACAAAGAACCTGATTATTTCACGTCCTAAGGATAAATTGAAGAAGGATTCAGCTAATATAGCAATGGAGAGTATTATAGGAGCTAATCTTTTTGAAAAAGACGGAGTACAATTGTATAAAGACCGAAGAGATGCTTATTATAAGACGCGGAGAGTGGATGTCTTTCTTTAACAACAATAAATAATCGAATAAATATCCACCGGCTAAGCCGGTGGATATTTATTTGTGAAGTAAGTTTCTTCTATATAGATAGTACCGAATAAAAGGGAACATTTTCTCTTAAGAAAATTCTTGACGTGTTGAAGGAGAAATGCTATTCTATTAGAGGTGCTTTTATACCTGATTCCTGATAAGTAATCAAATCAGTCGTGCTGACTGGTAAGAAGGCCATTTTATGAGACAGTGATGTCTTTTAATTTTTAACAAAAAATGGTCCGCCCGGAAGTGTGGACCAAGAAGAACCCGTTAGGGAAGGAGGAAGAGCTTAATGCCAACTATTAACCAATTAGTCCGTAAACCTCGTAAATCAGCAGTTGAGAAATCAGCTTCTCCAGCGTTAGGTAAAGGCTATAACAGTTTCAAAAAATCACAAACGAATACAAACTCTCCACAAAAACGTGGTGTATGTACTCGTGTAGGTACTATGACACCTAAAAAACCTAACTCAGCGTTACGTAAATATGCCCGTGTACGTTTATCTAACTTAATCGAAGTAACTGCGTACATTCCAGGTATCGGTCACAACTTACAAGAACACAGCGTTGTATTAATCCGTGGTGGACGTGTAAAAGACTTACCAGGGGTACGTTACCATATCATTCGTGGTGCTTTAGACACTGCAGGAGTTAACAACCGTATGCAAGGTCGTTCTAAATACGGTACTAAACGTCCTAAAAAATAATTTTAAAAAATAAAACACTCATTAAATGAAAGGAGGATTATAAATGCCTCGTAAAGGTCCTGTCGCAAAACGTGATGTTTTACCTGATCCAATTTATAATTCAAAATTAGTTACTCGTTTAATCAACCGTTTAATGGTAGATGGAAAACGTGGTAAAGCTGCAACAATCTTATATAACGCATTTGATATCGTTAAAGAAAAAACTGGAAACGATCCAATGGAAGTTTTCGAACAAGCAATGAAAAACATTATGCCTGTTCTTGAAGTTAAAGCTCGTCGTGTAGGGGGTTCTAACTACCAAGTTCCTGTGGAAGTTCGTCCAGACCGTCGTACTACATTAGGTTTACGTTGGTTAGTAAACTACTCACGTCTACGTGGTGAAGACACAATGGAAGTTCGTTTAGCTAAAGAAATTATGGATGCTGCGAACAACACTGGTGCTTCTGTTAAGAAACGTGAAGATACACATAAAATGGCTGAAGCGAACAAAGCGTTTGCTCACTATCGTTGGTAAGATTAAAAAGGTTTTTCAACCTTTTTGGTCTCACTTATTGTTAGAAATATAGAAAGAGGTGTAGAACGAAGATGGCAAAAAGAGAATTCTCTCTTGAAAACACTCGTAATATTGGTATCATGGCCCACATCGATGCAGGTAAAACTACAACGACTGAGCGTGTACTTTATTACACTGGTAAAATCCACAAAATTGGTGAAACTCACGAAGGAGCTTCACAAATGGACTGGATGGAACAAGAACAAGAACGTGGTATCACTATTACATCAGCTGCTACAACAGCACAATGGAAAGGTCACCGTATCAACATCATCGACACTCCAGGGCACGTGGACTTCACAGTTGAAGTAGAACGTTCTCTACGTGTATTAGATGGTGCGGTAGCTGTACTTGATGCTCAATCTGGGGTAGAACCTCAAACAGAAACTGTATGGCGTCAAGCTACAACATACGGAGTTCCACGTATCGTATTTGCAAACAAAATGGATAAAATCGGTGCTGACTTCTTATATTCAGTACGTACAATCCACGAACGTTTACAAGCAAATGCACACCCAATTCAATTACCAATCGGAGCTGAAGACAACTTCACTGGTATCATTGACTTGATCAAAATGAAAGCTGAAATCTATACTAATGACTTAGGTACAGATATCCAAGAAACAGATATCCCTGAAGATTTACAAGATTTAGCTGAAGAATGGCGTGAAAAATTAGTAGAAGCAGTTGCTGAAACTGACGAAGCTTTAATGGAACGTTATTTAGAAGGTGAAGAAATTTCAGAAGCTGAATTAAAAGAAGCTATCCGTAAAGCTACATGTGCGGTAGAATTCTACCCAGTATTATGTGGTTCTGCCTTCAAAAACAAAGGGGTACAATTAATGTTAGATGCAGTAGTTGACTACTTACCATCTCCATTAGATGTTCCTTCAATTAAAGGTATTGACCCTAACACAGACCAAGAAGTAGAACGTCATTCATCAGATGAAGAACCATTCTCAGCATTGGCCTTCAAAGTTATGACTGACCCATTCGTAGGTCGTTTAACATTCTTCCGTGTGTACTCTGGTACTTTACAATCAGGTTCATACGTTAAGAACTCAACGAAAGGTAAACGTGAACGTGTAGGACGTATCCTACAAATGCACGCGAACTCTCGTCAAGAAATTCCAGAAGTATTCTCAGGAGACATCGCTGCTGCAGTTGGTCTTAAAGATACAACTACAGGGGACACATTATGTGACGAAAAAGCTGAAGTTATCTTAGAATCAATGGAATTCCCTGATCCAGTTATCGAGGTTGCTATTGAACCTAAATCAAAAGCTGACCAAGATAAAATGGGTATTGCTTTACAAAAACTTGCAGAAGAAGATCCAACATTCCGTGCTTACACTAACCAAGAAACTGGTGAAACAGTTATCGCTGGTATGGGTGAGTTACACTTGGATATCATCGTTGACCGTATGCGTCGTGAGTTCAAAGTAGAAGCTAACGTAGGTGCTCCTCAAGTATCTTACCGTGAAACATTCCGTGCTTCTACACAAGCTGAAGGTAAATTCGTTCGTCAATCAGGTGGTAAAGGTCAATACGGTCACGTATGGATTGAATTTACTCCTAACGAAGAAGGTGCTGGATTCGAATTCGAAAACGCTATTGTCGGTGGGGTAGTTCCTCGTGAATACATCCCTGCAGTTGAAGCTGGATTGAAAGACGCTATGGAAAACGGGGTATTAGCTGGTTATCCATTAGTTGACATCAAAGCTAAACTTTACGATGGATCATACCATGATGTCGATTCATCTGAAACAGCCTTCAAAGTTGCCGCTTCTATGGCATTGAAAGCTGCTGCTAAAAAAGCTCAACCTGCTATCTTAGAACCTATGATGGCTGTTGAAATTACAGTTCCTGAAGAATACTTCGGAGATGTAATGGGACACGTTAACGCTCGTCGTGGACGTGTTGAAGGTTCTGAAGTTCGTGGTAACGCACAAATCGTTAAAGGTATGATTCCTTTATCAGAAATGTTCGGTTACGCAACTACATTACGTTCTGCAACACAAGGTCGTGGTACTTTCAGTATGACATTTGACCACTATGAAGATGTTCCTAAGAGCATTGCAGAAGAAATCATTAAGAAAAACGGCGGTAACGGAGAATAATCTCTAGAACTGCATCCTATCAAATGAACTGAATCGGCTGGTTATGTCAGTCATAACCAGTTGATTTTTAAGAGAGTTCTTTGGTATAATTACAATCGGTAGATACTGTTATAGAATCTAACAAAACTCAATTATTAGGAGGAATCATTTAAATGGCAAAAGAAAAATTTGACCGTTCAAAACCACACGTTAACATTGGTACAATCGGCCACGTTGACCACGGTAAAACAACATTAACTGCTGCTATTACAACTGTATTAGCTAAGAAAGGTTTCGCGCAAGCTCAAGATTACGGTTCAATCGATAAAGCTCCAGAAGAACGCGAACGTGGTATCACAATCAACACAGCTCACGTTGAGTACGAAACTGACACTCGTCACTACGCTCACGTTGACTGCCCAGGACACGCGGACTACGTTAAAAACATGATCACTGGTGCTGCTCAAATGGACGGTGCTATCTTAGTAGTATCTGCAGCTGACGGCCCAATGCCACAAACACGTGAACACATCTTATTATCACGTCAAGTAGGTGTTCCTTACATCGTAGTATTCTTAAACAAAGTTGACATGGTTGACGATGAAGAATTATTAGAATTAGTAGAAATGGAAGTTCGTGACTTATTATCAGAATACGATTTCCCAGGCGATGACACTCCAGTTATTGCAGGTTCTGCTTTACGCGCTTTAGAAGGCGACGCTTCATACGAAGAAAAAATCTTAGAATTAATGGCTGCAGTTGACGAATATATCCCAACTCCAGAACGTGACGTTGACAAACCATTCATGATGCCAGTCGAAGACGTGTTCTCAATCACAGGTCGTGGTACTGTTGCTACAGGTCGTGTTGAGCGTGGACAAGTTCGTGTTGGTGACGAAGTTGAAATCGTTGGTATTTCAGAAGAAACTTCTAAAACAACTGTTACAGGTGTTGAAATGTTCCGTAAATTGTTAGACTATGCTGAAGCAGGGGACAACATTGGTACGTTATTACGTGGTGTTACACGTGACAACATCGAACGTGGACAAGTTCTTGCTAAACCAGGAACAATCACTCCACATACTAAATTCAAAGCTGAAGTTTACGTATTAACTAAAGAAGAGGGTGGACGTCACACTCCATTCTTCACTAACTACCGTCCTCAATTCTACTTCCGTACAACAGACATCACTGGTGTTTGCTTGTTACCAGAAGGTGTTGAAATGGTAATGCCTGGTGACAACGTAACTATGGAAGTTGAATTAATTCACCCAGTTGCTATCGAAAACGGTACTAAATTCTCTATCCGTGAAGGTGGACGTACAGTAGGTGCTGGTTCAGTAGCTGCTATCGAAAAATAATTTTTCTTAAAATTGATTTTCAAGACTATCCAATTTTGGATAGTCTTTTTTTATTAAAATTTTTTAAATTAAAATGTCAGACAATTGAAAGCGAAAAACAAAAACAGGAGTGAAATGCCAAAAACGTTGATATAATAACGTTTGTAAAGGGTTTAAAACAAAATGGAACACACGGGCGCGTGTGCATAAATAAATGTTGTTAAATCAACGGTTTTCGCTTGCAATCAAAAAGAGAATCTTGTATACTATTAAAAGTGCCGCAGAGGAATGTAAATTCTGAAGCAGCATACCCCCTCTTAAAATAAGAAGGGGAGCTATGAAACGAGAGGTTGCGACACGCCCGGACGCTTTGCCACGAAAGGGTCAAGTCGGAAATTCGCGTGGAGCTAGTCTTATGACAACATTAGACGAAGGAGGAAAGACAATGGCAAAACAAAAAATCCGTATCCGTTTGAAAGCTTACGAACACCGTGCGCTTGATCAATCAGCGGAAAAAATCGTAGAAACAGCAAAAAGAACTGGTGCTAGCGTAGCTGGTCCAATTCCATTGCCAACAGAAAGATCGCTTTACACAGTTATTCGTGCGACTCACAAATATAAAGATTCTCGCGAACAATTTGAAATGCGTAC
>URWJ01000024.1 GCA_900551535.1 uncultured Granulicatella sp.
CTACGAATCCTTGCGGATTTGTTTATAGTCGCTGTAATGGGGCACCGGATTGAGCCTACGTCTCAATCTCTACCAAGCTTCAAACTGACTCTAGGAAATGTTATACTCTCAGTGAGGAGGTGGGGTTGTTGAAAATCATTTTAAAAGAGGACATCGAGCTGTATCGTTATTTGATTGCTAAGGCGACATTTTTACAAACGCATAAAGAGTACCGCTTGGTGGAATCCTTCTTAGATAGTAATTGTTTTTTAGTAGCCAACCGCAAAACAAAAGAGAAAGTGTTTGTGTCGCTGTTTAAACAACCGACGAAAGAACCGGCTGACCTAGAGTGTAAAAAGATTGTGTATATTCAAAATGCGAATACGAAGATTCCGCAAGGGTTTGACGTAGAAAAGGCGGATAAAGAGTTCAATGACCAGCTCGCGAAGAATATCAGACTTGGATTTTTAGCACCAGATCAGTTAGTCGAACAGTTTCAAGGGGTATTTAAAGAAGACGTT
Organism: uncultured Granulicatella sp.; assembly: GCA_900551535.1. Lineage (GTDB taxonomy): Bacteria > Bacillota > Bacilli > Lactobacillales > Aerococcaceae > Granulicatella. The sequence continues at coordinate 501 of URWJ01000024.1, forward strand.
GAGACGTATTTTAAAAAGGCAGAAGCAGCGATTCGAGAAGAGCGCCAAGTTTTTGTGAAGTACTATGCCAAGGAAACGATTGAGAAGAATCCGTATCAGGTGGTGGAAGGGAATGTATCGTTTAGCCATCCGAAGCATTTCAACGACCCGTTTGACTGTAATTGCTACTACGCGGATGGTCATTCGATGATGGATTTCTTCCGAGTGTTTTGCTTTACGCATGCTGCGGATAATATTTTAATGTGGTCTTATTACGCCAATAGCCACGCAGGGTATGCGCTTGAGTATTCGTATGCGAGTCTGTTGGACAAAATTCATTCTTTACAGGTAGACGGACTCTGTGTATACGGCCCGGTGGAATATATTGATAAACGTCCGAACACGAGAAGCAATAGCAATCAATTCTCGTATTCGAATCTGAATTTCTATATTAAGGCGACCTTTGCAAAATTCAAAGAGTGGCAACACGAGAGAGAATACCGTATCGTGTGCATTTTGGATGAAAACACAGAAGGCACGCAAGAAGTTCTGGGAGACTGGGTGGTCATTCCACAAGTGAACGTCGTGCAAGGCTACGCTGGATGTAACAATGCAAAAATCAAAGTAAAGGCGCAGTACCCTATCCAAAAATTAGAAAAAGATATATTGAATTATCAACTAAAATAAGTAATCGTCATTTGAAAATTATCAAAAAGGAGTATGACAATGAAAAAAACAAAAAGATTATTAGGGATGCTTCTAGCGTTGGTGTGTGTAGTTATTTTTGCTGCATGTGGAAACCTTGGAGCAGAAGAAGTCGCACAGTATGATTTAACATCCCAGGGAATAAAGGTACTGTCTAATAAAGGGAACGTCTATTATATTGGTAGAGGCGTTCAAATGGAGAATTACGATAAATTTACCGAATCTCTAACGAAATATATTGAAAATGTGAAACAAGTAGTATCTTCAGAAGTTTGGATTGATAATAATAACGATTTGTATATCGGAGAAGGTGGCGAACCGAAAAAAATCGGTAGCAATATCGTTATGGCATCCGGAACTCAAATGGGACTCTTAGCAGTTGATAAGGATGGGAACTTGTATGCTTATGGGATAAAACCATATAATGGATTCGACAAAGATTTCAAAGAATTAACGAAAATTGAAGATGTTAAAGATGTCGTCAAAGTATCATCGATGGGAGATTCAGCTTGGAGATTCTTTACGTTAACGAAGAACGGAACTGTTTATTTTAAGCAGTATGACGGGGAATTTACAAAGATAATGGATAATGTGAAAGATATTCAAGGTAGCTATTTTATTGATAAACAGGATGTTGTATATCTTTGGAATACTAAGGGTATCGTTAAGATGGCTCCAAAGCTAGAAATCAATTTGCAAAAAGATATAGCAAATACCGTGCTTCTTGAGAATAATACGATCTCGTATTATGCAGGGAACGGAGTAAAGTTTGATAAGGATGATCCAAAGATAGAGCAGCTCTATAATCATTATCCTAAAGATATCAAACAGGTGCTGTTCGTTAATTATCCAGGAGACTCGAAAGAAGACAGGGTTATCAATCTAAAATTAGTATATGTAAATACAAAAAATGAAATTGTTCTGTACGGAGTGCACAATGTTTATGACGCAGAAGGAACAGTGGATGTCAATACAAAAGTGTCAAGGAGTTTAGACGACGTGTCTAAGATTTGGGAATTTATTCGAAATCCGGAAAAGAATTAATAAGCGTTCCTTATGAACTCTGCTATAAAGATATCCGTAAAGATTTGAAGGAAACATTTATAAAGAAAAAGAAACAGACTTAAAACCATCCTTTTACAAGAGTGATTTTAAGTCTGTTATTATTTTTGTAGCATTTTGAATGGCTTTAGCTTCTCGAAGAGTGGAATCAATAGGATCCAAAAGACGACATTTCCGATGGCGTGGTACGTATCGAAAAGAACGCCGTTTAAGTAGTAAATCCAGAAGTTCAGACCGGGCATGCTGAATACCCAGAAAATCGAGATGATAAAGCCGTATAAATAGCCCATCAGTCCTGCAAAGATTGGAAAAACAATCCAAGCTAGGCGCGGAAATTGTTTTCTTTTTGGCCACAGTGGACGAAAAAGTAACGCACAACAGCAGACGAGGGCGAAACTTATCATTTGATAGAGTGTCCACGGCCCCATGCTTACTAAAAGGTTGGAAATCAAAATGGAGATGCTACCGATAGCAACGCCGTACAAAAGTCCAAGCTCTAGCGTAATCCAAATGACCACAACGGTAATCGGTTGAACATTTGGGAGAGATAGAAGTCCGAGTCTACCAATCACGCAAAAGGCGGATAGTAGGGCGATAAGGGTGATTTTTCGAGTTGAATTTGCCATAGGACTATTGAAGTTTATTGAGTTTCCAGTCGATGACGTCGCCTGCTTTTAGGATGACTTCTTTTGCACCGACAGGGCTCATCGTACCGTTCACGTCGAATAACCAGTATTTGTTTTCGGCTGGGACTTGTTCTACACCGTTGATAGAAGAAATAAAGCCGTCTTTTTCAACGATTTTCAGTTGTGCCTTCATCACGTCTAGAAGATTGTCGCCTTCTTTGAAAGTAAGAGTGAACGGGCTCCCTTCGATCGCTTGTCCATCTTTTGTGATATTGAGTGTGACTGTTGTCGATTGCACTACAGTCGTCGCAGTTGTTGTTTCCTGTGTAGTAGTTGTTGTTGGGGCTTGTCCGCACGCTGTTAAGAAGAGGGCAGCCGCCAAAATTCCAATAATTTTTTTCATAAGAGTCTCCTTTGAAGTTGTCTTTTAAACCACTGCTCATTCTAGCAAGCATCCCTACTGTTGTAAAGTAAATTTTCACGAAAAAAGAGTGAGGAAAACGCTTTGAAATTTCTCGAAAAGTGGTATACTAAGGTGTAATTAATTTTAGGAGGCATTTTATGGAACACACAAGTGAATTCGATACAAAAGTCAAAAAAGCTTGTCAGAAAAAAGAAGCTTTATTTACAGAAAGTAAAGGACGCTATGCCGTTCGTTCAATGTTTGCAGGAGCATTCTTAACGATGAGTACAGCAGCAGGGGCTTTAGCAGCGCAAAATATTGCGAGCATCAACCCAGCGCTAAGCAAGTTCATCTTCGCATTTATTTTTACATGGGGTTTGGTATACATTCTATTCTTGAACGCGGAACTTGCAACATCAAACATGATGTATTTAACAGCAGGCGTTTTCCAAAAACATATCAAATGGTCTAAAGCATTAACGATTCTATTGTACTGTGGTATATTTAACCTGATTGGTGCAATGATTGTCGGTGCAGTCTTCGCAAACACTTCAGCATTCAGCGGATTAGAAGCTGGTCAATTCATCACAAAAGTGGTTGAAGGTAAACTAGCTCGCGGTAATGAAGCAGTGTTGCTTGAAGCCATCGTTGCGAACGTATTCGTAAACGTAGCTATCTTATCATTCTTATTAATTAAGAGTGATGTTGCGAAATTATGGATTGTTATCTCAGCGATCTTCATGTTCGTATACTTAGGAAACGAGCACGTGGTAGCCAACTTCGCTTCATTCTCAATCGTGAAATTCACATCAGTAGGAAGTTCATTAGAATTCATGAACTGGTTCAATATGATTCGTCACTGGGTCGTTGCTTTTATTGGTAACTGGATTGGTGGAGGTATCATTATTGGGTTAGCTTACGCATACCTAAACCGTTCAAAAACTGTATATGTTGATTAATAGAAATTGAATTAATTAAAGGAAAAGAACCGCCAGGTGGCGGTTCTTTTTTGGTTGCTGTTAGGGAGTTCTTTCTCTATCTGGAAGTGATGACGTCACATCTCGAAGTGGTTTATTGACATTCTTTTCATCACTCGTGATTCAAGAATGTCTAATAAACTTTGCGGGCGAAAGACTACGAAGCAGAAAAACCTCACACTGTGAGGTTTTTCTTGTCTTCTGTCTTTCTGCCTAGTAGTTGAGTTCGCAAAAGCAGAGGCTCAAGCCTTTCGAGTTTAGTCCGCACGGTCTTTCTGACCGCTTACGGCTAAACTGCGAACCGTCACCTAATATTCGCACTGCGAATATTAGCTAGACGCTTTTGCTCACATCCTTGTAGTTGAACTCGACCTCACAGAAATGGCGTGCGTTTCCCGAAACGTCCGCACGACTCGTTCCGAGTCCCTTCCGGCGTTCCGGTCCAACGTTCCATTTCTGAGCGTTCGGTCTCGTATCCTGTTTAATCTTCACCCGGTCGCATCGGGCGTTTATACTTACTTTTTGATTCTTGTCGGATGATGGTATGTGGAGATTTGCGGCCCTTGTTTGAATTTCGAAAGAGCATTTGCATTTTTTCATCGTCAAAGAGTTCTAAGTTTTGATCGACGAAGTGACTCGCATCAGCTTTCCAATCCGAATGATAGTAATTAAATAATTCGGCCATAGCGACAGTCTTGTCGGTGGCGCTCCCTTTAAATTCAGGGTCTGTTACATCTGTTAAGTATTGTTGCATTTTTGCAATTCTATTTTTATCAAAATCTGCCATAACATTCGCCTCTTTTCAGTCTTATTTTAGCATAGAAGCTATTTTCTTAAAAGAAATTTTTTCAAACCTCTGTTCATTTTAAGCGGAATGTTTTATACTATGACTTGCTAAATTTTGAAGAGGAGGGTGTCTCATGGCTAAAGATATGACGAGTGGAAAACCACTAAAATTGATTTGGAATTTTACAATCCCGCTATTAATTGGGAACTTATTCCAACAATTATACAATATGGCGGATACCTTTATCGTAGGTCGTACCATTGGTGTGCAGGCGTTAGCTGCGGTTGGGTCTACTGGAAGTATTGTCTTTTTAATTATTGGGTTTGCGACAGGGTTAACGGCTGGTCTTGCGATTCCATTAGCGCAACGGTTTGGCGCCAAGGATTACAAGGGCGTGAAGCATAGTTTTTATGTTTCTATTTTAATTTCCATTGCTACGGCTATTGTGTTAACCGCCCTGAGTATGATTTTCTGTCGTCAAATTCTGGAAATCATGCAGACACCATCCGAGATTATTGATGGGGCCTATGATTATTTAATCGTTATTTTCGGTGGGATTTTCTCGTCGATGGCCTATAATTTACTATCCAACATTTTCCGTTCTATCGGGGATGCAAAAACACCATTGTATTTCCTTGTAATGGCTTGTGTGATGAATATCATTCTGGATATTCTCTTCATTGCAGTCTTTGGAATGGGAGTTGAAGGAGCAGGATATGCAACTGTTCTTTCTCAAATCTTCTCAGCGGTAGCCTGCGTGGTTTATATTTGGAAGAAAATTCCAGTGTTAAGATTAACAAGAGCTGACCTTGTAGCGACAAAGCAAAATATTAGAGAACATTGTCGTATTTCATTCCCAATGGCATTCCAAGCATCGATTATTGCCATTGGAACGATTATGGTTCAAATCGCATTAAATCAATTAGGTCCGACTTCGGTGGCGGCACATACGGCAGCACAAAAGATTGACCAGTTAGCGATTCTTCCAATGATGTCCTTTGGGGTGACGATGGCGACGTATTCTGCGCAAAACTATGGTGCAAAGAAATATGATCGTATCTGGCTTGGTGTGCGTGAATGTATCAAGTTATCTTTAACATTTGCGATTGGCATTGGGATTATTTTAAATCTCTTTAGCCCGATTCTTATTCGCGCTTTCGTTGGAGAAGGGCATGAGGAGGTCGTTGAATTAGGGCGACTATTCTTCCTTACAAACGGGACTACATATAGTTTCCTTTCACTACTCTTTATTTATCGTTACACCTTACAAGGAGTGGGGAAAACTTTCACACCAACCTTGGCTGGAATTATGGAACTCATCATGCGTTCTGTAGCAGCAGTCGTTCTATCAAATATGTATGGATTCGTTGGAGCAACGGTTGCGAACCCAATGGCATGGTTTGGTTCGATGGTACCTCTCATGATTGCGTATTATATGTTTAAGAATAAAGTTCAAAATCGAGTAGAGCAGTAGTATTAAGCTACTGTTCTTTCTTTTGGAAATAAATGAAAATTATGAAAACACTTTTCGAATTAATTGTGAATTATTTAGTTGTAATTTGTACAAACTTATAGTAAAATGATTCTAACTAAAGTGTTTATGGAGGAAAGATTGGATGAAAAAAGAGCAATCAATTCGTAAAATTGGAAAACTTGTTTTAGCAATCTCGTCTTGTGGTGTTTTATTAACAGCATTCCAAGCAAATAAATCAGTTTTTGCTGAAGATGCAACAACGACTACAGAAGCGACTACAGCTGCTGCAGCAACAACAGAAGCATCAACAGAGGCTACAACAGAATCGACTACTGCAACGACAGAAGCGACAACAGAAGCAACTACTGCGGCTCCAACGCGTGCTGCTAAAGAAGCAAATGCCAAAGTAACTGGTACGATTAAAAACCATGATATTAAAAACTATGAATACTACACAGACGTAGATATCGCTGTTTCTCTAACAGATGACGATGTGAAAGAAGGCGACTACGTAACGGTTACATTAGAAAACGTTGCGGTGTTAAATTCATTAAACGGTAAAGATGTAATCTACGAAGGAAAGAAAATTGGAACAATTTCAATCGTTTCATTCGAGAACATCAATAAAGCTCGTCAAGGATCGAACGACAAAGCTCAAATGGAACAAGCTGAATTAGAATCAACACGTATTACTTTAAAAATTACATTTACAAAAGCCGTTGAAGCAGTAAAACCAGATGTGTTGAAACAAGCACAGTTCAAAATTAAATCAGATAACGCTTATAACGGAGCTGTTATTGCGAACAAAGACTACACTTTAAACCAAGTGATTAAAGTGGGAGATTCTTCTGTCACAAGTACAGTAGATATTCCAAAAGTTGAGAAATTTGCGACAGACACTAGCTCAATTCACTTCACACCTTCTGGAAATACGATTAAGTTTAACGAAGATGGTTCATACGAAACTCAAACACAATTCCAAGTTCGTGGAAGAGATGGAATGAAAGTTGGAACAACTGTTGAACTAGAATTCAACGATGCTTCAGGAATTGAGTGGAAAACAAGTGGGAACACTGCTCTTAAAGTAGGAGATACATTTAATTCTCAATTTATTTTACCAGTGTACAGCACGTATAGCGTCAACCAATATGGTGCTTATATGTTTCCGACTGGTGTAGAGCCAACATTCAAAGTAACTTCAATTACTGCTAAGAAAATCACACTTGAAATGATTTCAGGAGATGTTCCAAAAGAATTAGGAGTATTCTTCGGTGTCGGTAAAGATCGGGTGAACATCATTGACAAATCTAAGATTGATATCGAAAAAATGCAATATGACGTTTCAACAGTGGCTACAGCAACAGTTGATGGTAAAGATTCTAAAGGAATCTACATTTACCGTATTATTAGTGATTCTACAAGTGCACAATTAGTGCTTGATTCACTTGTGACAGATTACAAAGATATCGATACAGAAGAATCAATTAAAGCAACTGATAGAGGTTGGAAAGATCCAGCTGAAATCGATGGATATGAATTTGTAAGTACAGAAAAAGACCGTGAAGGAAATCGTATCCACTGGTACAAAAAAGTTGCACAACCAACAACTGAAGTAACTACTGAAGAAACAACAGTAGAAACAACAGCAGAAACAACAACTAGTACGCCAGAAGAACCAAAACAAGAAGAATTACCAAATACTGGGGTTGCTACAACTGCAGTAACAACAGGTTTAGCAGCATTATTTGCTGGTCTTGGTTTAGCTGTTTCAAAAAAGAAAAAATAATTTAAAACGTTAAAGTCGTGTGGCGTTGCCACACGGCTTTTTTATTGAAACAGAGAGGGTTTAGACGATTTTTGAAAATTATGTGAAAAATTAGGAAAATCAATGAAAAATAGTTGAAAATCAACTGTATAAGGTATAAGATTAAGGAAATTATTTCATCAAAGGGGAAAATTATGTTTAATCATCAATCGACAACAGTTGGGTATAAAAAATCAAAAGCATTTGGGTTATGTGGTTTTGTAGCAACAGCAAGTGTGTTTCTATTTATAAGCAGTGTTTTCGCAACGGATACGGTTTCAGCAGATGAAGTGGTAGCTGCAGAGGAAACTCTTGCGACAACAACAAAAGCTATCGAAAATTCAGATACTTTAAAAACAGCCATCGACAATGCAAAGACAGAAGGTGTAACTGTTAATGAAAGTTCAGAAACGATTACGAATTTAAATGAAGAACAAGTCAAAGCGGCTCAAGAGGAGAAGGCAGCTGAGATTGAACAAGTCACTAATAAGTATAAAGAAGATAAAGAAAAATATACTGAAGAGAAGAAGCAATACGATGAAGATGTAAAAGAATACAACATCAAAAAAGCTCAATACGACGAAAAGAAAGCCGCGTACGAAGAATACCAAAAGCAGATTGCTGACGGTACAGAAGCGGGGATTATTAATACTTTACAAGAATTGACTTTGAAGACGGAACCAGATGCACATACGGTCGTTAGTGGGGATGTGAACTATCTTACACAAGCTGGTGTAGATGCCTTAAACCAATCGGACTACTTAGCTCGATTTGATGGAGACAAAATAAAAGCGGAATATCTTACAACAACGAATCCATATTCAGATACAGACGATGCTTGGGTCGCTCTTGAAGTTGGTAAAACAATGACTGTTACAAGTACGAATCTTTCAAATTCGCGCTTTAAAGATACAGCGATTGCTAAAATCGTCCGTGAATTCACAGTTACAAGCGCTCCGGGGAACTCAGGAAAAATCATTGCGAATGTTTATCGTGACCCAGCTAAAACAATTGTAGTAGGAGATAGCACGGATTCTGCAAATCCATTAACAATCAATGTTGTGGATCATTACTATGACGCAGCTGGAAATGAAGTTCAAGCGGTCTACGATGGAAACTCCATTATCGCGGTCAACAGTTTGAATCACTATAACGGCATTCGTTATACAGAAAATGGAGAAACAAAATGGGCTTGGGAAGATACAAAACACATTGAAAAAATGAGTGTCGGAAGCAATAAGTTTATCCCAATTCCAGGTTCTTCTGTAAGCGAGCAAAATGGTGAACTCTATTCTGTGAATGACAACCAATACTTAGAACATGGCTCAAAATTCAATGGGAATGATATGGGAAATGTAAAAGGTTGGGATGATGAAACAGCACCAAACTTCTATTGGGGAAGTGGAGCACTTCGTTTGTACGATAACCACTATACATTCTCGGTCCAAGGAAATTCAGTTGGCCTCAATACAGTTTATTGGTTTGCGATTAATACCAACATTGCTTTCCCTCAACCACCAGGGGAAGAACCAGTGAAACCAAGTGAGCCAACAGAACCAGAAGCTCCAAGTGTAACAGTGAATAAATATGCGATTATTTCAGCACTTCCTGTGGAACCTGCTACTCCAGAAATTCCAGAAGTTCCAACAACTCCTGAAGTGCCTGTGACACCGGAAGTTCCAGCAACTCCAGCACCACAACTTCCAAATACTGGGACAGCAGACTCACTACTAAGTGTAGCAACGGCGTTCCTACTCAGTGGTTTTGGAGTATTAGGATTCAAGAAAAAAGAAGACTAAAATCATAAGAGATGAATGAGGATGTATTGCATCCTCATTCTTTTTTTGCTTCAAATTATGGTATAATAAAACGAATATGCATCAAGCGAGGTGACCTCATGAAAACAGATATTAAAATTGCACAAGAAAACCAAATGCAACCCATCACGGTGATTGCCGAAAAGCTTCATTTAACACCTGATGAAGTGGAACCCTATGGAAAATACAAAGCCAAGATTGATAAGACTGATATTCATAACCCAGAGAATTTTGGGAAACTCATTTTAGTGACATCGATGAATCCAACTCCTGCTGGAGAAGGGAAGTCTACAGTAACAGTTGGGCTTGGTGACGCACTAACGGCTATTGGAAAGAAAACAGCCATTGCACTTCGTGAACCCTCTCTAGGACCAACACTTGGGCTCAAAGGGGGAGCTACAGGTGGAGGTTATGCGCAAGTTGTTCCCATGGAAGAAATCAATTTGCATTTCACAGGGGACATGCATGCCCTAACGACAGCAACAAATCTGTTATCTGCCATAATCGATAATCATATTCATCAAGGAAATGAATTAGAAATCGATCCTAACCGCATTATTTGGAAGCGGGCCTTGGACTTAAATGACCGAGTGTTGCGAGAAATTGAAATCGGACTGGGAGGTCCAGTGAATGGAACACCGCGTAAAGACGGTTTTGATATTACGGTCGCAACTGAAATGATGGCGATTCTTTGCCTGGCGAGTGATTTAAGCGACTTGCAACGACGCGTTTCAAATACTCTCGTAGCGTATACAAAGTCAGGAGAACCTGTTACTGTGTTTGATTTAGGTGCGGAAGGAGCAATTACCGCATTACTTAAAGAGGCGATGAAACCAAACCTTGTGCAGACATTGGAAGAAACACCAGCTATTGTTCATGGGGGGCCATTTGCTAATATCGCGCATGGTTGTAATAGTGTCGTGGCAACGAGAATGGCATTGACGCTTGCTGATTATGTCGTGACCGAAGCAGGATTCGGGGCTGACCTTGGTGCACAGAAGTTCCTCGATATTAAAGTTCCTGTTCTTGGAAAACATCCAGATGCAGTTGTGCTTGTAGCGACCATTCGTTCGACGAAAATGCATGGTGGCGTTGCGCTTGATGAACTCGCACTTGGTGAGAATCTCGAGGCGGTTCGTGAAGGTTTCAAAAATGTACGAAAACATATCGAAAACGTACAAGCTTATGGTTTACCAGTTGTTGTAGCCTTAAATGAATTTTTAACAGATACGAAGGAGGAACAAGACCTCTTTATGGAATTATGCCGTGAGATGGGTGTGACTTGTGTTCTTACGAGTGTGTGGGAACATGGAAGCCGGGGCGGTATCGCATTAGCAGAGAAAGTCGTCGAATTATGTGAGAACAACGCTATTTTCCAACCAACTTACGATATGAGTGCGACAATCCAAGAAAAAGTTGAAACGATTGCGAAGAACGTTTATGGTGCCACTAACGTCTATTATACAGACGAAGCCCTTGCGCAATTGGTTGAATTAGAAGAGAGGGGCTGGAATCATCTGAATGTGTGTATTGCTAAGACGCCGTATTCATTCTCAGATAATGCGAAATTAAAAGGACGTCCTAGCGATTTCGACATTACGATTCGTTCCTTTATTCCTAAACTCGGTGCTGGATTTATTGTCGCATTAACGGGAACAGTTTTAACAATGCCGGGACTTCCTAAAGTTCCAGCAGCGCTTGTAATTAGTGTTGATGACAATGGGAAAATTCAAGGGTTATATTAAGAGACTTGAAAGGAGTTTGCATGAAAGATTTTAGAGTCGATCATTTGAAAAAATCTTATGGTGCGAAATCATTATTAGAAGACGTGTCCTTTATTATTAATGAAGGTGAACACGTGGGCTTAATCGGTCAAAATGGGACCGGTAAGAGTACACTATTATCCATTCTTGCAGGAGTTGATTTTGCCGAATCAGGAGATATCACAACGTCTAACGATTACAGAATTGGATACTTATCGCAACAACCAGAATTGGATGACGAAGATACGATTTTCGAGGCCTTGTATAAAGGCGACCATCCAACATTAAAAGTCGTTCATGACTTTGAAGAAGTGGTAGAACAATTACGTGAAAACCCAACTTCAGAAAGCCTTACAAAACGATACAGTGTCTTAGAGCAAAAGATGAATGAAATCGATGGATGGCAAGTGGAAGTTCAAATTAAGACTATTCTTCAAAAGATGGGACTAACGGACATTCAGAAAAAAGTTGGAACGCTCTCTGGTGGACAGAAGAAGCGTGTAGGACTTGCAAAAGTATTGATGGAAGAACCGGATTTACTATTGCTCGATGAACCAACGAACCATTTAGACCTTGAAGCCATTGAATGGTTAGAAGGGTATTTAGCCAATTATAAAGGCGCGATGATGCTCGTGACACATGACCGTTACTTCCTAGAACGTGCGGTGACGCATATGTTTGAATTGGTAAATGGCCGAATCGAAGCTTACGAAGGAAATTACGAGTCGTACTTAGAACAACGAAGCCAAAGAGAACAAATCGCGGCACGCATGAGTCAGAAACAAAAAAGATTATATTTAAGTGAACTAGAATGGATGCGTCAAGGAGCACAGGCTCGTTCAACGAAGCAACAGGCTCGAATTCATCGTTTTGAAGCATTAGAAAAAGAAGTGAAACAAACGACTTCTCAAGATAAATTGGTGATGGAATTCGATCAAACTCGTATCGGAAAACGCGTCTTCCAATTGGAGGATGCGAGTCTTTCAATTAATGGGCAATCCATCGTGAAGAATCTAGATTGGATTATTCAAAGTCAAGCGCGTATCGGTATTGCTGGGGTGAATGGTGTTGGAAAATCAACATTCTTAAATGCCATTGCCGGACAGATTCCATTTGATAGTGGTCAGTTTGTTGTCGGTGAGACCGTTCGAATCGCGTACTATAAGCAACAAGATGAAGATATCCCAATGGATAAGCAACTTATCCAATATTTACGAGAAGAAGCGGAAGAAATTAAACGTGAAAACGGAGAAGTCGCATCCATCTCAGAACTACTCGAGACGTTCTTATTCCCAAGACATTTACATGGAGCTTATATCCATACATTGTCTGGGGGAGAGAGAAGACGACTCTACTTACTTCGCTTATTAATGACAAAACCAAATGTGTTATTATTAGACGAACCAACCAACGATTTGGATATCGATACATTAACCGTACTCGAAGACTTCTTAGAGTCATTTAATGGAGCGGTCCTTATCGTATCGCATGACCGTTACTTCTTAGATAAGACGGTCGACCAATTATTTGTCATCCGAGGCGAAGGGCAAACAGAACTCTTCTACGGATCGATGAGTGAGTATTTAGAACAAGAAAAATCACTGGCAAAAGTTGTGGTGGAAGCTACTAAGATGGAAGAGCCAAAAGTGGAGTCACCAAAAGCATCTCCTTCTAAGAAGATGACGTATCAAGAGAAGAAAGAATGGGAGACGATTGAAGGAACCATTCAAGAACTCGAAGAGAAACTAGAATTCTTGCAAGAGGAAATGAGTGTTCATGCACAAGATTTTGCCAAATTACAAGAATTACAAGAGGAATTAGACAAGACGGAAGAAGCGGCAAGTGCAGCTTACGAACGTTGGGAATATTTAGCAGAATTAGCAGGGAATTAAAGAAAGGAACAGATATGACGAAACAATATAAAGACTTACTAAGAAAGATTTTAGAAGAAGGAACAACAAAAACTGACCGTACTGGTACGGGTACAAAGAGTGTGTTCGGATACCAAATGCGTTTTGACTTGCAAAAAGGATTTCCGCTTTTAACAACAAAACGTGTGGCATTCGGTTTAATTAAGAGCGAGTTATTATGGTTCTTGCACGGCGATACAAATATCAAATACTTATTAGAACATAACAATCACATCTGGGATGAATGGGCTTTTGAGCGTTATGTTTCTTCTCCAAAATATACTGGTCCTGATATGACAGACTTTGGACGCCGATGCTTAGAAGACGAAGCGTTTAACGAAGTATACCAAGAAGTGAAGAAAGACTTCTGTGAGAAAATCTTAACGGATGATGCGTTTGCGGCTGAATTCGGTGAACTTGGAAATATTTACGGTTCACAATGGCGTCACTGGAAAACTACAAAGGGTGAGACGATTGACCAAATCGCAGACTTACTCAACTTATTGAAGAATTCTCCAGATTCACGTCGTATGATTGTATCCGCGTGGAATCCAGAAGATGTGCCTAGCATGGCACTTCCTCCATGTCACACAATGTTCCAATTCTACGTGGCTGATGGTAAATTAAGCTGCCAATTATACCAACGTAGTGCGGATGTGTTCCTAGGAGTGCCGTTCAATATTGCAAGTTACGCTTTATTAACACATTTAATCGCAAATGAAGTAGGCTTAGAAGTCGGTGAATTCGTTCATACATTAGGCGATGCGCACATCTACTTAAACCATATGGAACAAGTAGAAACGCAATTAGCACGTGAAGAAAGAGAATTACCAACACTCGTATTAAAACATCCTGAAAAATCAATGTTTGAAATCGATGTTGATGATGTGATTGTAGAAGGATATAATCCACATCCAACGATTAAAGCACCGATTGCCGTGTAATACTGGAGGAAACAGATGTTAATTTATATTTGGGCTCAAGATGAACAAGGGCTTGTTGGAAAAGACAATACGCTTCCTTGGCGATTACCGAATGATTTGAAATTCTTTAAAGAAGTGACAATGGGG
>URWJ01000025.1 GCA_900551535.1 uncultured Granulicatella sp.
ACAGGATGGCAGAAAGACAGAAGTAAAGAATATTTTTGCAGTGCAAGAATATTCTGCTTCGTCGTCTTTCGCCCGCAAAGTTTATTAGACGTTCTTGAATCATGAGTGATGAAAAGAACGTCAATAAACCACTGCGTATAAATCAAAGCACTGTTATTATTCAGGGCAAAATTAAAGAGCACCTAGATTTCTCTAAGTGCTCTTTATCTTTATTTTTGAACAGCTTCTTTGTAATCGCAATTGCTACATGCAATTTGTTTTCCACCGCGACCTTTTTTCTCTACTAAGTAGTGGTCACATTTAGGACAATTACGTCCGATCGGTTTATCCCATGATACAAATTCGCATTCAGGGTAACGATCACAGCCATAGAAGATACGGTTTTTCTTCGATTTACGTTCGATAACTTTCCCTTTACCACATGTTGGGCAAGTAATACCGATATCTTTCACGATAGCTTGCGTATGGTGACATTCTGGGAAATTACTACAAGCGTAGAATTTACCAAAACGACCTAATTTAATGACCATTGGATGTCCACATTTTTCACAGTTAAATCCAGCTGGTTCATCTTTAATTTGAACTTTCTCGATTTCAACTTCTGCTTTATCCACTTCAACCTTGAATGGTTGGTAGAACTTATCAATTACTTGTACCCACTCTTCTTTCCCTTCTTCAACAAGGTCGAGATTATCTTCCATTGAAGCTGTGAAATGAGTATCGACAATATTTGGGAAATATTGTTCAATGATTTGATGTACTACATAACCAAGTTCTGTTGGTTCAAAACGCTTAGAAACTAGTTTAACGTAATAACGTTTTTGGATTGTTTCAATTGTTGGTGCGTATGTTGATGGACGACCAACACCGATTTCTTCTAAGGTTTTAATTAAAGTCGCTTCAGAATAACGTGCAGGTGGTTGCGTGAAATGTTGTTCAGGATTTAGTTTAGCTAATTGAACTTCATCCCCAACTTGCATTTCAGGAAGTACATTTCCTTTTTTCGCATCTGCATTATCTTGATATACCTTTTGATATCCAGCAAATTTAATTGTAGAACCATTTGCCTTAAACACATGGTTATTTTGTTCTAAGTCCACTTGTACAGTGTCATAAACCGCAGCCGTCATTTGACTAGCAACGAATCGTGACCAAATTAATGTGTACAATTTCAATTGATCTTTAGTTAAATAACTTGCGATTGAATCTGGTGTACGTAAAACAGATGACGGACGGATTGCTTCGTGCGCGTCCTGTGCTCCCTCAGCGTTCTTTACAGCGCGTTTAGTAGCAAGACAGTATTCTTTACCAAACTCTTTCTCAATGAACTCAGATGCCTCATTTTGAGCAGATGCTGAGATACGAGTAGAGTCTGTACGCATATACGTAATTAAACCGACAGAACCACTACGTCCAAGTGATACCCCTTCATACAATTGTTGGGCAACCATCATCGTTTTACGAGTTCTGAAGTTTAAGCGATTTGACGCATCTTGTTGCAAACTACTTGTTGTAAATGGTGCTGCAGGATTACGACGACGTTCTTTCTTCGTCACTTTAGTAACCTTGAATGGTTTCTTCTCAGAAAGTTCTTCCATTACTGATTTTACAGTCGCTTCTTTTTCTAAAGCGGCTTTCTCAGATGTTGTACCATAGTAATTGGCCGTGAAAGCTTTCTTTTCTTTCTTGAATTGGCCTTCAAGAGTCCAGTATTCTTCTGGAACGAATGCTTTAATTTCGTTCTCTCGGTCAATAATTAATTTCACAGCGATACTTTGAACACGCCCTGCACTGAGTCCTTTTTTCACTTTCTTCCATAAAATAGGAGATAAAGTATAACCCACAAGGCGGTCTAAAATACGACGTGCTTGTTGCGCATCCACTAAGTCCATATCAATCTTTCTAGGATTCTTGAACGCTTCTTTAATTGCATCTTTTGTAATCTCATTAAATTCTACACGAATAGGTGCGTTTAAATCAAGTCCTAATAAATGAGCTAAATGCCAAGAAATAGCTTCCCCTTCTCTATCCGGGTCACTCGCGAGATAGACAGCATCTGCTTTAGCTGCTTCTTTTTTAAGTGATTTGATTAAATCACCTTTCCCACGAATTGAAATATAATGAGGTTCATAATTATGTTCAATATCTACGCCCATTTTGCTTTTAGGCAAATCACGTAAGTGCCCTTTACTAGCAACTACTTTAAAGTTTTTCCCTAAATAGCGTTCAATGGTTTTAGCTTTTGTAGGAGACTCTACAATCACTAGATTTTGCTTCACCATTAAATGCCTCCTTCCCTAATCCACTCTATCTAACAGTTCTCTCAAGCTAAAAAAGCCCGAGAATAGTGAGATTGCTTAAATTATCTTTTGTCATCATATCTAAACACATTCTTTTTGTCAAGGCAACGAAACAATCTCTTAAACTGTTAGATTTATTTTTTAAGGAAAATATTTAAGATTTTTAGAGATCGTTTCACCGCTAGATACAAGACATGCGCCCGCTTCGATTAGGCTATTAGTCCCTTTGGAATGGCTAGAAAAAATGCTTCCTGGAACGGCAAAAACTTCTCTATTTTCACTTAAAGCTAAGTTTGCGGTTATAAGACTTCCACTTTTCTCTTTCGCTTCTATCACACACACTCCATGACTTAGTCCAGCGATGATGCGATTACGGTATGGAAAATGGAATTTTAAAGGTCGACTCTCTAGTGGATATTCAGAAAGGAGTAATCCTCTTTTCGCAATCATGTCATAAAGATTCGCATTTTCAGGTGGATAAACGACATCTAATCCACTTCCAATAACTGCAATAGTATTCCCGTTAGTCTTTAGGGACTCTTCATGAGCTAAAGTATCCACACCTCGAGCTAATCCACTGACAACTACAATACCATTGTTAACGATGGGTGGGATTAATTCATGAATACATTCTTTAGCATATTTAGAATGATCTCTTGAACCTACAATAGCAACTGCTCTCTGATTGATGAGCGACAAGTTTCCTCTATAAAATAATACAATAGGAGGCAAGTATATCTCTTTCAACCTTTGTGGATACGCGCCGTCCAAAATCGTTAAGATTTTAACCTTTTTCTTCTGTAATCTTTTAATTTCTGAATCCCAGTCCATCGACTCTATCCATTTATTTGTCTCTTCAGGTAACGAATACTTCAAATCCCCAAGAACGAAGGTATCGTTTAAAGACATATCTTCATCCAATCGAGCAAATAATTCATAAAATTGCTTACTAGTTAATGTATCGCTCATCGCAACAGCAATCAGTAATCTACGTTTTGTCCAAATCATAAAAAAACTCCTTCTCGAAATAGTCTTTCAATACTATTTACGAGAAAGAGTTCTATTTTGGATTTTATTGATAATCTTTTACCGGAGCAAACGTCATTCGGTGAATTGGCGTTGGTCCTAATTTTTCAAGACCTTCAAGATGCGCTTTCGTACCATAACCGGCATTTTGAGCAAAACCGTAACCTGGATACAGTTGTTCGTAATCCTTCATCATTTGGTCACGAACCTCTTTTGCAACAATACTAGCCGCTGCAATAGAGATACTCTTAGCGTCCCCTTTAATGATACCTTCTTCAGGAATACCAGTATCTAATTTCATCGCGTCGATTAATAAATAGTCTGGTTGTTCTTGCAATAATTCAATCGCTCTCTTCATCGCTACCTTACTAGCCTCATAAATATTAATCTTATCAATGGTAAACGCATCAACAATACCAATACCAATTGCGATGGCTTGTTCTTTAATGATTTCAAAAATCTCAGCACGCTTCTTGGCGCTTAATTTCTTTGAATCATCCAGACCGATATCTTCCATTCCTTCAGGAAGAATAACGGCAGCAGCTACCACTGGACCAGCAAGTGGACCGCGACCCACTTCATCGATCCCAGCAATCATTTTGTAGCCTTTTTGTTTTGCTGCACGTTCAAAGCGTTGCATCTCTTCAAAGTGAGCAGCGCGTTCTGCTTTTTTAGCGTACTGACGTTCAAATTTGGCAATTAAATCTTGAACTCCTTTACGCTCGTCGCCTCTAAGTTCTGTTAAACGCTCATCCGACAACGTTTGAATTTCTTCAAGAATCAATTTAATTTCTTTGATGGAACGTTTTTCCATTATGCTTCCTCCGTTAACGACACAGGCGCTTGATCCAATGTATAACGACCAAGTTTCCCCGAACGAATATCAAACACGATTCGTTCGCTTGCCTTTTCATAATCTTCTTTAAAACCTAAGTTCTTTGTAATTAACATTAACAAATCTACGTTTGAGAGTTCTAAATCATCATCCGTTAATCGATAAGCTTTCTTTAAATACTCTGGATAATCCAATTTAAACTGACTAAGAGCAAATAATGCGATATCATCCATATGAAGGAGCGCGTCTTTAATAGCTCCAGTTAACGCTAGTTTATTTCCAACTTCTTCACTTTCAAACTTCGGCCATAGAATTCCTGGTGTATCTAATAACTCAAAATCATTTCCGATTTTCAACCAACGTTGTCCCTTTGTAACCCCTGGACGGTTTGCAGTTTCCGCTTGGTTTTTATTAATCATACGGTTGATAAAGGTTGATTTGCCGACGTTTGGAATTCCAAGAACCATTAAGCGAATCGGTCTTGGACGGATTCCTTTTTCTAGATTCTTTTCAAAGACTGGTGCCATTAATTCCTTAATAGCGGCCTTTACTTGCTTAATCCCTTTTCCGTCTTTTGCTTCTGTTGTAAGAACTTTAATTCCTTGGCTAGTAAAATAATCATTCCAACGTTTTGTTTGAGATGGATCTGCCAAATCTACTTTGTTTAATAAAATTAACTGTTTCTTTTGTCCTTTAATTTCTTCGATAATAGGATTGCGACTTGATTCTGGAATACGAGCATCCACCATTTCAATCACAACATCGACTAGTTTTAATTTTTCTGTTGCTTCCCGGCGCGCTTTGGCCATATGCCCAGGAAACCATTGGATTGTTGCCATAAATTTCGAATCCTTTCTATTTAATCTTTAATAAATCATTCATATAGAACCATCAAATATTATACCATGTTTTCATTCTTTTTTCCGTTCTCTTCCTCATCCCTATAACGAAAAATCTCAGTACAACAACGATTCCTTGTCATTGCACTGAGATTTCATTTATATGCAAAAATTTTAGTCGATTACTTCGTAAATACTTTCTGTATTCCAACGAACTTTTGGTTTAATCTCTTCATCTCTATAACCAAAAGCACACATAACAGAAACTCCAAATTCTGATGTATCCAGAACGCCTTTTTCTTCTAAATAAGCTTCTACTTTATCTTTATCGAATCCTTCGATTGGACATGAATCCATCCCCATTAGAACTGCCGCATTCATCATATTTGTCATTTGTATATACGTTTGTTTACTTGCCCAGTCAAAGAGTGAACGCTCATCATTCAGCTTGGCATCACTTTCTTGGAAACTCTTAATACGGTGGGCATATGCAGAATCGGGATCATAACTTCTATGTCTTACTTCTTGCATTAATTTTTCGATATAAGGAGTTTCATAGTTCACGCCTTTACGAGCTAGATATATCACAAAATGACTAGCACCATCAAGCATTGAAACAGCGCCCCAAGCCATTGATTTTAAATCTTGCTTCATTTCTTTGTTATTTAATAAAAGCATTTTCCAAGGTTCAAATCCAAGTGAAGAAGGAGCCAATCTACCTACTTCCACAAGTGCTGCCCAATCTTCATCAGAAATGCGACGAGCTGGATCAAATTTTTTAGTAGCATAACGTTGGTGTTGTAATGCAACGACTTCTTCTCTATTCATCATACAAGTCTCCTTAAGTGTAAAATTTACACACAATATATATCTTTAGTTTAACAGTTTAGAAATAGAATAGCAATCCACCTAGGTAAATTAAAAGAGACTGAATTGCTTCAGTCTCATCTTTACTATTGAGGATTGTTTTCTGACGACTTGAACTTCACTTTCTTAATCTTGAAGTCGATATGTCGCTCCCTGATGGTTGCTTCAATATCATCAATCGAAATTTGTTTGTCATTTTCAATCTGAATGTTAATTTCGTATTTACCGCCGATATCTTTTACATCAACATTCGCAATTTGATATTGTTTTAAATCACAGTATTGATAAATATCATGAACGAGCGAGATATCACCTACCGTCCCATTGATGCTTGCTTGGTAGATTTGATGTTGTTTTGTAAAATCATGTGTTAGCCATTGAATCAACATAACGAACACGCTACATACGACGCCAAAGAACCATAATCCTCCACCAATCGCCATACCGATACCGGAGGTCGCCCAAATACCAGCTGCAGTTGTTAATCCACTAATTTTCTTGTCACGCATGAAGATAATTCCCCCACCTATAAAGGAAATACCACTAACGATTTGTGCTGCGACACGTGTTGAATCAAAGTCATGAGTATCAAGAAACGCTTCTTTGGAAATAATCATCATCAAGGCGGAAGTTAAACAAACAATAACGTGGGTTTTAACACCGGCTTGTTTATTTCTGGCTTTTCGTTCGTATCCAATTAACAGTCCGCAAACACATGCGAGGATAATCGATGTAAAATGTCTAAGTTCTAACATCGCGTCAAATGAACGCACAAAAATTTGATCCATACTCTTCCTCCTTTAAAAATGTACCTTTCTATTTTACGCATATTTCGATAGAAAGTCAACAATAATGAAATCGTTTTCTAGCCATAGTTATTCTACAACCAAAAGAAAAAGAGACAGAAATCTGCCTCTTTACTCTCTATTGATATAAATATGAATAGTCTTTCAATCCGCCGATACGATTCAATGGCCATACTGTAAATACGGCTTTCCCTTCAATGGCAGACTTATCAATAAATCCAATCATTCGACTATCTTTCGAAACGCCTCGATTGTCTCCCATGACAAAGTATTTCCCTTCAGGAACCTTGTCCTCTCCGGTCAACTCTTTCAATGTGAAATCATCGATGAAGACTGTCTTCTTATCATTATTTGTATTGATAAATGGTTGCTCCACTTCTTTTCCGTTAATATATAGAACACCATTTTTCACTTCAACCGTATCACCAGGCATTCCGATGACGCGTTTGATATATTCTTTATCTTCGTCTGGCGCTTGCAATACAACCACGTCAAAACGGTTAATACCGCCAATTTTTGACATAATCATATGATCTCCATTATGAAGGGTTGGATACATCGATTGTCCACTGACTGTAAACGGACGACCTACAAAGAAGTAGAGAATCGCCATAATGATACTTGCAACAGCAATAGACCAAATCCAACTAAGAATTTCTTCTAGAATTTCTTCTAGAATCGGATGTTTTTTCTTAGGTTCATTCCCTTTATTCTTACGAGAGTTTAATCTCTCTTCAATAGAAGATAGGGTCGAATTTTCCACTTGGTTTTCTTCGTACATTCCCATCCTCCTTTATTATTGTAAAGCTTTTACAGCGGCTTTGTATTGAGTATCGTTTGCTTTCAATGCATCACGAATCGCACTCATTAATGCTGTACCAGTCTTCTCATCAACTTCACCAGTTTCAGATAAACCTTTTGATTTTTGGAATTCTTTTACAGCTTCAGTAGTTTTACTATCAAAGTATCCATCTGCAGTAACGTCGTATCCTAACCCTTTAAGGATTGTTTCAATTGTTTTCACATTATCAGACACAGCGCCTTCTTTTACAACTTCACGTGTGTCAATGATTGTGATGTTGTAATAATCTGGCATTGATACTTCTTCTGTTGGTTCGATACCTGTTTTATGAATCCACGTTTTGTTTGGTGTTAACCATTTTGCTATCGTGTATTTCAATTCAGCGTTATCGCCAACTTCAATTACAGATTGAACGGTACCTTTACCATAAGTCTTCTTACCGATTAATTTTGCATCTGCAGACTCTTTCAAGGCTGCGGCTAAAATTTCAGAAGCAGAAGCACTACCTTCATTTACAAGTAATACGTATGGTTCAGTAATCTTGAACGTACCATAGTCTTTAGAAGCGTTGTATGACTTGATTTGTCCATCACGATTTTCAACATTAAGAATAGTCTTTCCTTCATCAACGAACATATTCGCAATCATAATCGCTTGATCTAATAAGCCGCCAGGATTATAACGAACGTCGAAGATAAATTTCTTAACGCCTTTTTCGCGTAAATCTGTTACAGCTTTTTCAACTTCTTTTGCAGTGTTTTTAGCAAATGAGTTGATTTGAACGTGACCGATTGTCGCATCGGTTGAATCCACAGTTCCTTTAACCGTTTCAATAGCAATTTTAGCGCGAGTAATCTTCACTTCTAGCTCCTGTGTGCCACGTTGGATTGTTAGGGTTACATCTGTTCCAACTTCCCCACGGACTTTAGAAACAACATAAGAGATGCTCTTACCTTCCATGTCTTCACCATTCACTTTAAGAATAGCGTCATTTTCTTGAAGACCAATCTTTTGAGCAGGTGTTCCTTCACGAGTATTACTAATAATCACTCGGTTATTTTCAGAACGTAATTCCGCACCGATTCCTCCAAATGAACCTGTCATTGTTTCATCGATAGCAGCAGTTTCATCGTTAACTAAATAGTTCGTATATGGATCACCTGTCGCTTCTGCCATTCCTTTTAAGGCTCCGTTGATAAGATCATCTTTGCTAATATTTTTATCAACATAACCGTTCACAAGTGTGTCATATACAAGTTCTAGTTTTTTTAAATCTTCATTTGTAAGATCACCACTTGATGCGACAGAATCACTATTTGAATCATTTTTTGTCTCAGATTGAGCCACTTGATTTTGTGAAGTTCGAGCAGCATAGCTCGTACCAAAATAAGTAAATACTCCCGTTAATAATACTGCTAAAAACAATATCCAAACGGAAACTTTTTTTGACTCAAGGCCGTTTTGAACAGCTCCTTGAGGTTTTGGATTATTTCCCATTCGGGTTCCTTCTTTCTACTTCAAAATTTATGCACGTACAGTTTCTAACGCGATTTCCATCATATCGTTAAATGTTTGTTCACGTTCTTGTGCAGTTGTTTCTTCACCTGTTAATAAGTGGTCACTAATTGTAAGAATTGCTAATGCTTCTTTTTTGTGTTGAGCCGCTAAAGCATACAATCCTGCAGCTTCCATTTCCACACAAAGCATTCCGTAATCCATTAATTTCTTCTTGTCTAATTCAGCGTTATAGAAACGGTCAGAAGACAATACGTTCCCTACGTGAACGCCAACACCACGGTCTTTTGCTAAATGATACGCTTTATCTAATAAGTTAAAGCTTGCGATTGGAGCGAAAGTTACTTGGTTTTGGAAAATGTTGTTGAAAATTGATGAATCTGTTGTAGCTCCTTGTGCTAAAACAATATCACGAACTTTAACATCTTCTTGCATACCGCCGGCAGAACCGATACGGATGATGCGTTCTGCGCCAAATTCAGTGAATAATTCATTGGCATAAATCATAATAGATGGAATCCCCATCCCACTACCTTGAACAGATACACGTTGACCTTTATACAAACCAGTGTAACCAAACATGTTACGGACTGCATTGTATTGTTCTACTTCTGTTAAATAATGTTCAGCAATAAATTTTGCACGTAATGGATCTCCTGGCATTAAAACTGATTCAGCAACTTGGCCTTTTGTAGCATTAATATGAACACTCATTTTTTATTCTCCTTTTATGGGAAATCCCCGTTATTGATATATTTAATATTCTACTATAAAACTCTAGTAATGAAAACTTAAAACCGCCTATTTAAGCCTTTCTTAACAACGAACGTACGTCCATTTCACAAAAAAGTCCTAAAAACTGTGTTGGACAAAAGATGTTTTGCCTTCTATAATGAGAGTTATCGAAAGGAGCGTGAGTTCATGAAAGAAACCACTCTAAAAAAAGCTCGTAAAGTACAATCCATTAAGTCCGAAATCATCGGTGAAGTACTTAATGCAGTCACTCACGGCATTGGTGTCGCATTAGCGATCACTGCTCTTGTACTTCTCTTAATGAAGGCAGTAGCAGTCAATAACACCACTCAAATCATTGCATTTAGCGTTTATGGTGCTTCGCTTATCTTGTTATTTCTAGCATCGACACTCTACCATAGTTTTAAATTTACAAAAGCTGCAAAAGTATTCCAACGGATTGATCACTCTTCCATTTACTTATTAATCGCTGGGACCTATACTCCGTTCTGCTTGATTGGAATCGGAGGTCAACAAGGATTAATCTTCTGTATTGCTATCTGGGTCTTCGCGATTGGGGGCGTCATCATTGAAGCCTTCTTCTTAGAGAAGTTCTCAAAAATATCTGTTTTTCTTTATTTAGCAATGGGCTGGGTATCCATTTTCACATTGAAACCTTTATATGAAAGCATGGGCTGGGGAGGCATTTTATACCTCTTCCTTGGTGGATTAAGTTACTCACTAGGAACAATTTTCTACAAGCGTAAATATCATAATTTCTATCATGTCGTTTGGCATCTCTTTGTACTAGCTGGAGCAATTTTTATGTTCCTAGCCGTTTTCAAATATTTATAATGATACGCAAAAAACATCTCTTAGATTGCTCTAAGAGATGTTTTTCGTTTGCTTTCAATTAGCATTGAATGTCATTTTTACATGAACCAGTTTCAACATATTCTTTTAAGTTTTCAAAACTTGTTTCAACCATGTTTAATACTGCTTCATCAGTGTAACTACCCATATGAGGTGTTAATAATACACGTGGGTACATTTCAACTAATTTGCGGATAGCAGGATTTGCGATTTCTTGACCACGTAAGTCTTTGAAGAATACTTCGCTTTCTCCTTCTAATACGTCTAAACCAACACCACGTAAGTGACCAGATTCTAAAGCTTCGATAATAGCATCGATATCTTGTAATTCACCACGAGCAGTGTTTACTAAGATAGCACCTGGTTTCATTTTGCTGATGAATTCTTTAGTGATTACTTTTCCGTTTGCTGGAATGTATGGAGCGTGAATTGAAATCACGTCTGATTTCGCTAATAACTCATCTAAAGGTACTTGAGTACAGATATGGTCAACGCCTTCTTTAGGGAAAGCATCGTAAGCTAATACGTTAGCGCCTAAACCTTTGAATAATGTTGCAGTTGTTAAACCGATACGTCCGATACCAACAACCCCAACAGTACAGTTACGGATTTCTTTAGCAAACATTTGAGTGTCTACAGTGAAATCTTGTTGGCTTGTTTTTGCTGCAGTGTAAGCAACGTTACGTAATAATGTCATTGCTAATGTTACAGCTAATTCACTAATTGCGTTTGGAGAATAGAAAGGAACGTAACCTAATTTCATTCCTAATGATTTTGCGTATTCAGCATCGATGTGGTTTACACCAACAGTACGAGTTAATACGTACTCTACTCCTAATTCTTTGTAGATATCTAAAGTTTCTTTGTTCGCCCAGCAGTTACCACGTAAGATAACAGCTTTGAAACCTTCTGCTTTGCGAGCAGTTTCTTCTGAATTTAAGTATTCTGGAATACATGTTAATTCGTATCCAAATTTTTTGTTTACTTGTTCGAAAATTGGTAATTCAACTTCACGAACACCATATGCTAAAACTTTCATTTTAAATCCTCCATTTTATATAAATTGAAAAGTAGACCGAAATTCGATCTACTTTTTTGGTTTATCCTACGCCTGGGAAAATAACAGATCCAACAACAATCCAGAAGACGATTGCGAATACTGCTAATACAGTTCCTAGTAATGAAGCATTACTTGCTAGTGCTGCTTCTTTATCGTATTTGATAGCGTAAGCCACTGCAACTGTTGCTGGTGGTGTAGCTAACATAATAAGAATACCTTTTGAAGCTTCAGGAGCCATTGGTAAGAATGGGCTAACTGCGAAGATCACTGCAACGAATACTGCAGGAACTAAGATTAATTTAACAACACTGTAGTACCAAACCATCTTATCTTTAACGGCTTCACCTAAAGAAATGTTTCCTAAAGTGATACCGATTGCTAACCATGCAAGTGGTGAGCTTAAGTCAGCTAAGTAAGTAATAGCTTTGAATAACCATGGAGCTGTCTTATCGATACGTAAGAAAGCGTACATAACTTCTTTAGTTTCTTCACCAACTTTTACTTGTACAGCAACTTGTGGTAATGAAGCTTGGAAGATCCAGATTAATAATCCTGCAAATGTTGCGATAACAATGATGTTACCGAAAATCATTTTTAAGTTTTTCTTCTCGAATTTTAATCCGCTCATACGAATTAAACCGTAGGAGTATAAGAATACACGGTAAGCTAGGTTAAAGATGTTCGCATATAAAGTACCAGTCGCTCCTAACAATCCGTTAATGATTGGAATACCAAAGAAAGTTGTAGAACCGAAAGTTGTTAATACTGATAAAGTAGTTTTACGGTCACCTTTCTCCTTAATAAAGAATAATTCTCCTAAAAGAATTAAAATGACATAAGCGATAAAACCAAAAATAAATACGTTTAAACCAGTTGTGAATGTTTTGTCGTTAATGTCAACCATGAAAGCTTTGAACGCTAACGCAGGAATCGCAACTGAAAGTAAAACGTTAGATAAGACTTTACCACTGTTTGCATCAACAATATTTTTCTTACGGATGATGTAACCCACTAAGATAATTGAAATTGTTGAGAAGATAGCAGACACAAATGTTGGTGCTGTTAAGATCTTAACGATATTTTCCATTGGATAGATATCCCCTTTTCTTATATTTTATTTTTTGTGCATTTAAAATGCCATAAGATATGATACCACATTCTTTAAGAATTGTTTAACAATATCCCCTATTTTCAAAAAATTTCATTTTGATTTTCATCAATCAAAAATGATTGGAAAACGTTATTTCCAAGAAACTTCCCTTGGTGAGTTAGAACGTACCCATCAGAAGTAGTTGTGAGCAATTCCTCTTCAATTAGTTCTTGAATAACTTCTCCGTAGATTTCATCCATAGAATTTCCAAATCTTTCCATAAATTCCTTCTTTGAAACACCTGAAAACTTTCTTAAACCTAAAAACATAAATTCCTCAATGAGTTGTTTTTTTGTTAACAAAGTCTCTGAAAAAATAGGCAATTTTTCATCTCTTAACGGAGTCAGATAATGTTGAATAGGTCCATTATTTTGGTAACGAACTCCATTCACATACCCATGAGCACCCGCACCAAAAGCAAAGTACTCATCCGCCTTCCAGTAATGGAGATTATGTCTTGATTCATATCCAGGAAGTGCATAATTACTAATCTCATAATGATGACGAGCAAAGTTCTCCATTGTCTGCATCGCGAGTTCAAACATATCTGCCTCTTCATCCTGTGTCGGCAATGGAAGCTTCCCTTGTCTCATCAAATTATAGAAAACCGTCTTCTGTTCTAAAATAAGTGAATAAATTGAATAATGAGGCAGGTCTAACTCCATTGCCATTTTTAAACTCTCTTCAAAATCAGAAATCGTCTGTTTTGGAAGTCTAAAAATCAAGTCGATACTCATATTCTCAAATCCGACTTGTCTTGCGTTCTCGATAGTACGAATTGCCGTTTCTTTTGTATGCTTACGACCAATCGCTTTCAATAAATCATTATTAAAGGTTTGGACTCCCATACTGAGACGGTTCACACCGCCTTCCTTCATCACAGAGAGTAATTCAGGTGTGCCGTCATCTGGATTGAGTTCCATCGTAAACTCTGCACCGTTTTGAAGCGGTAAATGTTGATGGATCCCATCCAATAACCGCTCCATTTGTTGAGGATTTAATGAAGACGGTGTTCCGCCACCAACATATAATGTTTCCAGTGGTGCAATTTTATATTTCTGCCCCGTCAATTCCATTTCCTTGATAAGTAATTCAATATACTCATCGACTGGTTGTCCTTCAATAAAGACTTTATTAAAATCGCAGTAATAACAAATATGCGAACAAAAAGGGATATGAATATATGCTGCTTTTGTAGACATTATTCATCTCCCTCCTTTCTAAAAAATGGCTCCTTCTTGAACCTTAATATCTTCATCATTTATATAATCACGGATTGTCTCAATCGCGATTTGTAAAGCTTTTGTGCTCTCTTCAAGCGGTAGAGACGGTTTATCCGTCGTTTGTTCTGGAATAAACGGAATATGCATAAAGCCTGCTTTAAACGGTTTATTGGCCTTTGTCGAAGCAAATAACGCTTGGTACATAATGTGGTTACATACGAATGTCCCAGCAGTATTCGAAACTTCCGCCGAAATTCCAGCTTCACGAAGCGCTTTTACAATCCGTTTGATCGGTAAAGTGGTAAAGTACGCAGCTTCACCTTCAGATTGAATTGCTTCATCAATCGGTTGTTGACTGATATTGTCTGGAATTCTCGCATCATCGACATTAATCGCAATACGCTCCATTGTAATCCCAGCTCTTCCACCTGCTTGCCCTACGCTTAATACCGCGTCTGGTTTCACATCATTAATCACTTCATTCAAGCGGATAGCTGATTCTTTAAACACAGTCGGTAATTCTAAACGAATCAGTTCTACTCCTTCAATTTCGGGAAGAGCCTTCACACATTCAATCGACGGATTAATCGTTTCCCCTCCGAAAGGGTCAAATCCTGTCACAATAATTTTCATAACATCCCTCTATTTCGGTTTATTATTTCTTAACGCTTC
>URWJ01000026.1 GCA_900551535.1 uncultured Granulicatella sp.
TAATGTATCTTTCATGACTTTTTTCAATAAGCCTTCCATCATTTCTTGAATTTCTTCAGCTGATAAGAAGCTTGTTTCGATATCGACTTGTGTAAATTCAGGTTGACGGTCTCCACGTAAGTCTTCGTCACGGAAGCAACGAACGATTTGGTAGTAACGATCTAATCCAGCACCCATTAACAATTGTTTAAATGTTTGAGGTGATTGAGGTAATGCATAGAAGCTTCCTTCGTGAACACGTGAAGGTACTAAGTAGTCACGCGCTCCTTCTGGTGTAGATTTCGCTAAAATTGGAGTTTCTACGTCGATATATCCTTCGCCATCTAAGTACTCACGAATTGACTTAGTTGTTTTATGACGTAAGCGTAAGTTTTCTAATACTGAACGACGACGAATATCTAAGTAACGATATTTCAAACGTAATTCTTCTGATGGTTTTTGTTCGTCATCGATATAGATAGGAGAAGTTTTTGCTTTAGAGAATACTTCTACTTCATCTACTAACAATTCATATTTACCAGTTTTTAGATTTGGGTTTTCTAGGCCTTCTCCACGATAAGCCACTTCACCAGTTACTTGAATCACGTATTCAGAACGTAATTTTTCAGCGATTTCAAATGCTTCTTGGTTACGCGCTGGGTTAAAGACTACTTGCATAATCCCTTCACGGTCACGTAAGTCGATGAAGATAACTCCACCGTGGTCACGACGTTTTGCCACCCAACCATCTAATGTCACTGTTTGTCCTACTAATTTTTCACTAATTAAACCACAATATTCTGTTCTTCTTTTCATATCCATGCCTCTTTCTATTTACCAAAGTACTCGTCAATGGCTGTTGTATCCATTGTGATTTGACGATAAATGCTATCAAAATCTTCGTAGAGTTCTTGTAAATTAATTTTTACTTCTTTACCAGTTTTCATTACTTTCACTGGAACTTGTTTTGTTTCTAATTCTTCTTCACCTAGTGTGATGACCACTTTCGCGCCATATTTTTGAGCGTTCTTGAATTGTGGTTTTGCTTTACGTCCGAAGAAATCACGATCCACTGAGTACCCTTGTTGACGAAGTGAAATAGAAAGTTTTAATACTTCCTCCTCTGTTGCTTCACCAAGACCAACAACATACACATCTAGTTCTTGTAATTCAGGAACTTCTACTTGCTCGTCTTTCATTAACAACACAAGTCGTTCGATTCCAAGACCAAATCCAAAACCAGGTGTTTCAGGTCCATCAAGTTCTTGTACAAGACCGTCATAACGTCCGCCGCCACAAATCGTCGTTTTAGCACCGAATGATTTAGAATCTGTCATGATTTCAAAAATTGTATCTTGATAGTAATCGAGTCCACGTACCATTGTTTCATCGATTTCAAATGGAATCTCTAATGCGTTTAAGTATTGTTGAACTTTTTCAAAGTGAGTACGCGCTTCATCTGATAAGAATTCTAAAATGCGTGGTGCGTTTTTCACGATTTCAATATCACGTTTGTCTTTACTATCTAACACACGTAACGGATTTTTGTGAAGACGATTTTTTGAATCTTCACTAAGTTCATCTGCAAATGGTTCTAAGTAACTAATTAACGCTTCACGGTATTTAATACGGTCCGCTGTTTTCCCAAGTGAGTTAATCACTAAGCGCATATTGGATAATCCTAGCTCTTTTAATAAATCCCAAGCCATCGCGATAGTTTCAACGTCTGTAGCAGGATTTGTAGAACCGAACACCTCAACCCCTAATTGATGGAATTGACGAAGACGTCCTGATTGTGGACGCTCATAACGGAACATTGGAGCCATATAATACACTTTATAAGGTTTCTTATGTTCTGGTCCGTATAATTTATTTTCTACATAGGCACGAACAATCGCTGCAGTTCCTTCTGGACGAAGTGTAATGTGACGATCTCCTTTATCGTAGAAATCATACATCTCTTTTGAAACGATATCACTCGTATCCCCAACACCACGGCTAAATAAATCGTAGCTTTCAAACATTGGTGTACGCATTTCTTCAAATTGATAATCGCCTAAAATGATGCGTGCTGTTTCTTCGATATAGTGCCAAATTTTGAGTTCTTCAGGTAATAAATCGGCTGTTCCTTTTGGTTTTTGAATCATATGAATCATCCTTTCTTTCGATAAAAATAAAAAAATCCCAACTTCAATAGAAGTCAGGACGAAATTTTCGTGGTACCACCTTAGTTCGGAAAGAGCTCTTTCCCTCTTAATGATAACGGAATTACCGGAATAACTTTGCATTATTCTCCTCAAGAGTGTCTTTCCTTGTACGGTTAGAAGCTTTCAGCCACGGCTTCTATCTCTTTAGTGTACGTTTTATGTCTCTGTCTAAGGATTTATATTGTTGCTATAAAGAATACTAGAGGAATGCTTATTTGTCAAGAAAACCTCATTATTCTATCCTGTTTAAATCTACTCAAAAGAGAAAAAGCAAAATGAACATATAAGTTACATTTTGCTTCTTGTACTCTTACTGAATTAGATTGTCAATCGCTTTAATAACACCATTATTTTCATTCGTATCTGTGACGATATCCGAAATAGCTTTTACTTCTTCACTGGCATTTCCCATCGCAATGGCAAGTCCTGCATATTCTAGCATTTCGATGTCGTTTGCTGCGTCTCCAATAGCCGCGATTTCACAAGGATCGATGTTTAACGCTGCCGCTAATTTTTCTAATCCAAATGCTTTATTCACGCCTTTTTTAAGAACTTCTAATAAATACTTTTGACTACGAACCACATAAAATTCGTCTCTCCACTCCTCTGGAATAAATGTTTCAAACTCATTGAGTTGCTTTTCATCTCCAAGTAACAGAAGTTTATAGAAGTCAGTAGATAGAGACTCCTCAGTTGTAATTCGTTTTAACTTTCCGCTAACGATTTTAACGTCAAATTCCATCCATTCTGTTGGATCTTCATCGAACGAATAATAGTAATCCACGCCAGCGCCCATCACGCTAATTCCATGTTTCTTACCCAATTCAATCCATTTTTGAATTGCAGCAGAATCAAGAAAGGCATCCATCACACGAATGCCAGTTTGACTCTCATAAATGTTGGCGCCGTTTTGACTAATAATATAATGGTTTTCTTCTAAATAACCTAAGTCTTTTAAATAAGGACGAATTCCACTCTCAGGACGCCCTGTACAAAGCACTAATAAAGTATCCGTTCCTTTTTTATGGAAATCTTTGAAATATTGTTTTGTTTCTTCTAACAATTCTTTTTTACTGTTTAAAAGTGTGCCATCCATGTCGATAGCTACTAATTTAATCATTACAACTACTCCTTATCAATCAATACAAGATTATTTTATCACAAAACCTATATTGAAAACATACCCAACAAAAAACACTCTCTAATCGAGAGTGCTTTTTCGTTTAATTTAAAATTCGAATCGTAACGTTTCGTCTTCCCCATTGGTTAGCTTGATCTACTGTTGTGAAGTGAAGGTCAATGATATTTCCTTTAATTGCTCCACCAGTATCTCCAGCAATCGCAATTCCGTATCCAGGAACTTCAACTAAGCTCCCTAAAGGAATCACGCTTGGGTCAACCGCAATGACTGTTGGATTCTTACGTAAGTCGATTCCAGTTGCTGTATAAGGGCTTAATCCTGGTTCATTATAAGAATATCCAGTTGCTTGAACGTTTAATGTTCTTCCACCAGATTGATTGCTTGCTGCAGCTGCTTGTGTCGTTGGTGTTTCTGATGTAGCAGGTGCTTGCGTTTGGGCAACCGTTGTAGCTGGTTCAGCTGTTGCAGCTTGAGTAGTTGGTGTTTGCTGCGTAGATGAGGCTACAGCTGGTTTGTCTGAAGTTAATTGCGCTACTGCTGTAATAGCTGAGGCAACCACTGCAGATGATTCTTTCTTTTGTTCTTGTACTTTTGCAAGTGCTTCTTTGTTATCAGCAATTAATTTTTTCAAATCATTTACTGAACCTTCAAACGCTTGACTCTCAGCAGTAAGTTGTTCTTTTTTAGCGACTAAGTCAGTTGACGCTTGTTCTGCTGCTGTTTTCAGGCGAGATAATTCAGCTACTTGCTCTGATAAGTTCTTCAACACTTCTTCATCCGATTGGAATAATTGTTGAAACACATATAATCGATTAAAGAAATCTGAAATACTTTCTGAATTTAGTAAATGTAAAATACTATAAGAAACAAAGTCAGAAACTTGAATTTGTTGCAATCGTTTAGATGCGACTTGTTTACGTTCTTCCACTTTTGCTTCTTGTGTCGTAATCTTTTCAGCAAGTGTTTCTTTCTCTTTATTGAGAGAATCGATTTGTTGGTTTAAACTTTCAATTTCTTGATATTTCGTATTCACTTTTTGTAATTCTGAAGTTAATTGTGCTTCTAGTTTTTGGATATCCGTTTCCTCCGCAAATACTGAAGGTGCTAACGGTCCAAAGACTAAGATAAAAGCCATTAAAGTCAGAACAATATGTTTAATCTTTTTCAAAAGTGATTTTCACCACACTTTCTCCAACTTACCTCACATTTTACATGAGAAACATATTGAGAAAGTATCAGTTATATTACAGAACTGTAACAAAACTTTACAATTTTATGATTCCTTAAGATAGGCTTTTAGCGCTTCAAGGAGCTCATCGCTACTAGAAACAATCTCTCCGCGAAGCTTCACAAGGCCCGCTGTATAAAGGTTTACATAGCTAAATTGTGACTCTGCTACTTCTTGTAAAGCCTCTAATTTTTGAGGATTATCTGCCCCTTGTTGACGGCTATCTGTGTATAACCCAAGGATTGGCATATCTGCGTGATACGCTACCCCGATTTCACTAGCTACACCGACATCGATAATCGCGCCATCTAATACCGCAATCATTAAGTCTGATTCTAATAAGGCATCTGTGTCATATTGGGCAATCATTGTTGAATCCGCATATGAGCTTTTATCGTTAATCGCCATTTGTTCTTGTGGTAAGTATACTTCTACACCTGGGAACTGGTTGCGAATTTTTTCTACGAGTACTTTGTTAAAGGCTAATTCCATTTCTGAGAATAATGGACTTGCAAAATAAATTTTTGTCATATGAATACCTCCTCTAATAACCTTATCCTACACTAAATACCCAAAAAAGACCAGAAGACTTTTACGCTTCTGGTCTACTCTTATTAATTATATAAAGCATCTACACGTGCTTGAACAGCCTCATCTTCAAGGAACTCATCATAAGTAGAGCCAAGACGGTCCACAATGCCTTTTGGTCCAATTTCAATAATACGGTTTGCTGTTGTTTGAATGAACTCGTGGTCATGACTTGAGAATAGTAATGAACCTTTGAAGGCGATTAAGCCATCATTCAATGCAGTGATTGATTCTAAGTCTAAGTGGTTTGTTGGGTCGTCTAAGATTAACACGTTTGCTTTAGAAAGCATTAATTTAGATAACATACAACGCACTTTTTCTCCCCCTGAAAGTACGGTTACTTGTTTCATAACATCGTCTCCAGAGAATAACATACGACCTAAGAAGCTACGTAAGAATGTGTTATCTTGCTCTTCTACCGGTGCATATTGACGTAACCATTCTAAGATATTTAAGTTCTCGTTTGAGAATTCGTCTGTCATATCTTTTGGTAAGTACGCTTGACTAGTTGTGACACCCCACTTGAATGTACCACTGTCTGCTTCCATTTCGCCTGTTAGGATCTTGAATAATGTTGTAATTGCAATATCTGAACGGCTTAAGAACGCTACTTTATCGTCTTTTGATAATTGGAAGCTTACATTGTCAAAAATCACTTCGCCATCAATTGTTTTTGATAACCCTTCGACTAATAATAAGTCATTCCCGATTTCACGCGCTGGTGTAAAGCCAACGAATGGATATTTACGGCTTGAAGGTTGAATATCATCCAATGTAATTTTATCCAACATTTTCTTACGAGAAGTCGCTTGTTTTGATTTAGAAGCATTCGCAGAGAAACGAGCGATGAACTCTTGTAACTCTTTGATTTTTTCTTCTTTCTTCGCGTTTTGGTCAGCTAATAATTTCGCAGCTAATTGGCTTGAATGTAACCAGAAATCATAGTTACCAACGAATAATTTAATTTTACCAAAGTCAACGTCCGCCATATGCGTACATACTTTGTTTAAGAAGTGACGGTCATGGGATACAACGATGACTGTGTTATCAAAGTTGATTAAGAACTCTTCTAACCATGCAATTGATTTTGCGTCCAAACCGTTTGTAGGTTCGTCTAATAAAAGAACGTCTGGTTTACCGAATAATGCTTGTGCAAGTAACACTTTAACCTTGTCTGCTTCGACTAATTCGCTCATTAGTTTGTAGTGTTGGTCTTCAGTGATTCCTAACCCTTGTAATAATTGTGAAGCATCACTTTCAGCTTCCCAACCGTTTAATTCAGCAAATTCGCCTTCAAGTTCAGCAGCACGGATACCATCTTCATCAGAGAAGTCTTCTTTCATGTAGATAGCGTCTTTCTCTTTCATGATGTCATATAAATGTTTATGTCCCATGATAACTGTATCAATAACACGTTCATCTTCGAAAGCGAAGTGGTCTTGTTTTAAGACTGTTAAACGTTCATGTGGATCTAGGATAACTTCACCAGTTGTTGGTTGTAATTCCCCAGACAAGATTTTTAGGAAAGTTGATTTTCCGGCACCATTCGCACCAATAACCCCATAACAGTTTCCTGGTGTAAAAGTGATGTTTACATCGTCAAACAATTTACGGTCTGAAAATAATAGACTTACGTTTTGTACTTTTAGCATTTCGTTCTCCTTTGTTTTTGAATTCGATTCATTCTATCATACTCTAGCTGTTTTTTAAACCTTTGTACTAACTGTTACACAAAATAAGCTAGTCTGCTGTAGACTAGCTCAAATAGTATTCTGTGTCTTACTTTGTAAATTTCAGTTCAACCTTATATCCATTCTTCGCGGCCATTTCGATAATAGTTGATAAGCGTGGATTCGTTTTCCCTTTTTCTATTGCAGAAATTTTATTTTGTAACAGCTGATTCTCTTCGGCATAGCGACTTTGAGAAAGACCGGTTTCAAGGCGTAACTCTACAAGCTGCAATGCAATCTTTTGCTTCGAATATTCTTTATTAAAATCAGATACAAAATTAGGATACGTAGTATTTAACATAGTGTATAATTTCTTCTGGTATCGTCCCATTCGGTACACCCTCCTTATAGTCTCTTGAAACCTCAAAGCGTAAATACTCCCGTTTATTCTTTCCTGCTCCCCATTTTTCCCAGACGGCTGGCGTGAGACCTTCTTCTTCAACGATGGTTAGTACCGCTAATATTTTTACCAATTTATCATAAGGAAGATCTTTAATATCCTCATATTTTGATTCACTTATTTCAAATGTTTCTCCCATAAACATCCCTCCTAAACACATTATACCGTATAAGGAATATACCGTATACGGTATATCTTACTTTTTATAGAAAAAATCCGTAGACAAAATTACCTACGGATAAATAGTGTTATTCAGTTACGATAACCGCACGTTTTAAGCGTTCTACCGTTTCAGAAATATTTCTAAAGTGGTCGCTGACACGTTCTAAGTTACTTAATAAGTCCATTACGAAAATACCTGATTCAGCAGAAGCAATTCCTTTGTTCATACGTTTCATGTATTTATCGCGAACTTCAATTTTGAGTTTATCGATATCACGTTCGATTTGGATTGCTTGTTGAACTTTATCTTGGTCTCCAGTTGATAACGCATCGATTGATAATGCGAATCCTTTTTGAACAAGGGCGTACAAGCCATCTAATTCGTGCGCTGTGTCTTCATCTAGGAAGATTTCACGTTCGATAATTGATTTCGCAAAGTCTGCAATATTTTCTGCGTGGTCCCCGATACGCTCGATATCATTCGCTGTACTAAACAACTCATCGATTGTTTGTTGGTCTTTAGCAGATACATTTTGTTGAGAAATTTCAACTAAGTACTTCACAATGGCTTTTTCATACGCATTGATATTCTTCTCGTTTTCAAGAGCTTTCTTCACGAGTTTCTTATCACGTGTACGAGCAGCCCCAATCGCATTTTCTAAAGCACTACTTGTTTCTTGAGCCATCGCAGCAAATTCATACATAGTATTTTCTAAAGCGATTGATGGAGTTACCAAGATACGTTTATCAAGATAACGCGTAATACTTTCTTCTTCGTCTTCTCCATCTGGAATAATCATTTGAATTAACTTCACTAAAAGATTTGTGAATGGGAATAGGACAATTACGTTGACGATATTGAAAATCGTATGCGCATTGGCGATTTGACGAGCAACATTACCTGGATCAATAGCTTCAACGACATTCACAAGAATACCGCGAAGGAATAGCATAAAGTAAACTGTTCCGATAACATTAATCATTAAGTGGAATAAAGCTACTTGTTTACCGCGACGAGAAGTCCCTAAACTACTAATTAACGCTGTTGTACAAGTTCCGATGTTATCCCCGAAGATAATAAATACAGCTGTCGTAATTGGAAGCACACCTTGACTAGCAAGAGCGATTAATACCCCGATGGTTGCTGAAGAACTTTGCAATACAAGAGTCATTAAAAGACCGATTCCGACTCCGATAAATGGATTGCTACCATATTGCAAAATCCAATTAGTAAACTCTGGTAATTCTTTTAACGGATGTAAAGCAGAACTTAAAGAGCTCATACCAATAAATAAAATACCGAATCCAATAAAGATTTCACTAGCTTCTTTTACTTTTGGATTTTTAGTAAGCATGTTGGCTACTAAACCAGCAGCAATGACAATCGGTGCCCATTGTGACAAGTTGAAGGAAACCATTTGTCCTGTAATCGTCGTTCCGACGTTTGCCCCAAAGACAACCCCTACTGCTTGCGCTAATGTCATTAGGCCAGCATTTACGAAACCAACAACCATTACTGTCGTTGCTGATGAACTTTGAATGATTGTTGTTACAAACATCCCAACAAGTACTGACATGAATCGATTTTTCGTTAATTTACGAATAATCCCTTTCAAGCCTTCTCCGGCTACTTTTTGTAATCCATCGCCCATCAATTGCATCCCGTATAAGAATAAACTTAAACCTGCAATTGCGCCGAGAATCATCGTCGTATACATAAGTCAATAACTCCTTTAAAGTTAAGTGTAATGTGGAATGTATTCCACGTGCATTGTAACATATTGAAAGTCATTAAGAAAGTGTTCGCTTAACATCTGATTGATTAAAATGCTCCACTAATGACTGGATATTTTGAACGTATTCAAGACACCCAACATAGTTACCATCTTCATCCCAAACCGCGTGATATGTCACATGAACCATCATGCCGTCTTTCTTAAACCACATTTCTTCTTTTTCTTTTTGTTTTGACTTTAGTTGTTCAAAAATAGTTTGAACCGTTTCGTGTACTTTTGGTGGATGACATAAAATCACGTTACGGCCAATCGCACTTGGTGTGCGTTTAAAGATTTTCTCTTCTCCATTACCTTCATTGTAGTATTTCACAATATTATTGTGATCTACAAACGACAATTCCATCGGTAATAAATTCAAAATCAGATTAAGTTGCTTCAATGACAGTGACCCAGTCGATAAAGGAATATCTCCCTCTTCTTCAACCCGGGCTTTCGTCTTCACAGGAGCAAAGTCTTTTTTAACCGCCCATTCTTTTTCAGGTTTCACAATACAATATCCATATTCTGGAGATTGATTAGCAATGGCTTCCCAATCATCAACATGGAAGACTTGTTCCACCATTGGAATCAGAATGTTTTCTTCCTTTTGAATCATCTCTAGTAATTCATCACGGACCACTTCAAACTCTTCTAGCACATTTTTCTGTTCATTCTCCAGAGCCTTCTTGAAATCCTTATACAATTCACGAATTTGGTCGTCAACACCCCACATCACCTTAGGAGGTGCGGTAATGCCTTTCTTCTCCATAATCGGAAACATCGCATATTCTTTTCTTTGATAGTGATTATCAAACTGACCAAGCAACGAAATTTGACG
The DNA here is from genome assembly GCA_900551535.1 of uncultured Granulicatella sp. Classification (GTDB taxonomy): domain Bacteria; phylum Bacillota; class Bacilli; order Lactobacillales; family Aerococcaceae; genus Granulicatella. The sequence goes on from URWJ01000026.1 coordinate 10,049, forward strand.
ATACAAGCCTTTTTTAATCGTTTCATCCTTCGTGTCTAGATAGTTCTTCAGCAATCGTTCCACGCGATCTAAAGCGCCACGAATCGCTAAATTTTCCATCTTCATGACATGTACTGGATGACCTGGTTGTTCAAAATCAGCAACGGTCGTTTCCGTGTTAACTTTAGACCCCATCAAGTTCGCATGGACATTACAAAGACTCATAATTTCAGCAAAGGTAATCCCTTCACTCATTAGATTACGCTCCATTAATTGGATTTCATAAGGAGTGATTTCATCAAAGGTTGCATTGAATTCTCTTTGAATGACTTCTTTATCTTCTCCTGCGTGAAGGCGTAGCATCAAGTCTTTTAAAATCTCCTGACGCTCTTCCATCGTGTAATCTTCTTTAGCCATCTAATCCCTGCTTTCTTTAACGATGTATCCATTCATCTCTAATGTTTCAACTATGGTTTCTAAAGGTACTTTTGCGATTTTTGAACCTTTAATCAGATTCGTAATACGTCCAACCGTATGAACCATCTGAGGTTGGTTAAGAGGTTTAAATCCAATTTCTACAAGTAAATCCTTCACTTCTGGATGTTCAGTGATCGTTGTATAGACGCTATCTTCTAAATAAATGGTATTCAAACTGGATCCTCCTAACTAAAAATACAAGTAAAATACGAAATATGGCGCAATTGTACGATATAAAAGATAAATAATGTATAAAATAATCGTTACTCTACTAAATGTAATTTGCGTAATTCCATTGAAACCACGATTCATGTCCATATATTCTTTAATGTCTTTCCATTTCAAAATAATCACTAATACTAGTACGACAAAGCCAATTAAATCTAGTAGTTGAGCGAGAGAAAAATTGCCAAAATTTAGCATTTGAGCAAGATAAATATCGACAACAATTGCAAACAAGAAGTTATTCATCATATGGAAGGCTACTGCCCATTGGAAACCATACTCAAGAGCCACATAAGCAAAAACAATCCCCGCCATAAAAGTGAAGACGCCTTGCGTAATGTTGGCATGGAACAATGAGAAAATAAGAGACGTGAATAGAATCGTAAATACCTTCCCGTAACGTTCAATGCGATAACCAATAAATCCTCTAAAGATAAATTCTTCCACGACTGGCGCCATTACACCTAAATACAGTACAAAAATAATACTTGCTGTTATTTCTTCACTAGATTCAGAAACAAGTGTTGCAGGGATTCCCATTTCAAAGAATAATTTCTCTAGTCCTGCTAAAATAAATTTTGAGATAAAACGAACTCCAAATAAACTCGCTGAAAGAATCGCAAACGACTGAATATTCATTCGTCTTGGAGCTACGTGCTCATAAATACGTTTCATTGGGAACTTTTTAGAAAGAGCCCAAACGAGTAAACTTAGAGAAGCAGCGATAAATAGCCCGAATCCCCAAATTCCGTAAAAATCTTCAGTGTCAACTGCATTTTGGGCCGCCCCTTGTTGACTAGCAGTTGCAAAGAAGAAGAAAACTAACATATAAACAATTAATCTTCTTCCAATAGAAGTAATGTCTTTTTTAAACGATTCTTCCATATCTTCTTGATAAAATTCATTTTGTGGGTCGAAATCCTCCGCCCCTCTTTGTTCATTAAATGTCACTTCTTCTTTATATGATTCAAACATTTACACACCTCGTGATTCTTTATATTTTTTAAATACTTTTCTTAATCGAACGACTAAGAAAATACAACTACTCATTAATCCGATAATTAGTCCAATCCAATATGAATATGGGCCAGCATTAAATGCATTATCTAATATAAATCCAATTGGTAATCCAATAATCCAATAGCCAATTAAAAACAAGATAAATGGCATTTGAACGTCTTTAAAGCCTCTGAGCGTTCCTTGAATGGGCGCTGCCACTGCATCAAACAGTTGGAACAACAGACTATAAGTTAAAAATACAACGGTTAACTGAATAAAGTCTGGGTCAGTTCCATATAACGCGGCCACCGATTGGATATTGAGCGCTAATAATGTTAACGTCATAATAGCAAGTGTCACAGCCGCCGCAATTCCAATATAAGCAAACTGCATTGCAGAACGAATGTCTTTTCTACCGACTTCATAAGAAACAATAATGGTTAACGCAGTAGAAATACTGATTGGGAATGCATAAACCACTGTCGCAAAGTTCATCGCAGCTTGGTGAGATGCAATAATCGATGTTCCAAATTTCGACATGAGTAATCCCACAAATGCAAAAACAGCCACTTCCGCAAAAATCGACAACCCAATTGGAAGTCCAATCTTAAATGGTTCCTTCCACATTTTAGTATCGATTCCGCTCCACTTTATAACGTCATACTCTTTTAATACCGGATGTTTTCTAAAGACAACCACTGCAACTACGAGTAATCCCCAGTAAGCAAGTGCTGTTCCAAGTCCAGCCCCAGCTCCTCCCATTTCAGGAAAGCCAAATTGACCGTAAATCAGCGAATAGTTAAAGAACATATTCAGTGGAACTACTAGTACCATCAGCATCATCGACACTTTGGTTAACCCTAAGGCATCCACAAAGGATCGTAAAACACTAAAGAGAAGTAACGGAATAAATCCTAATGATAACCAAGTTAAATATCCCACTGCTACAGCTTCCACTTCTTGTTCTAAATTCATAATCCCTAATACAGGTTTTAGAAATAATGCTCCTAAAACAAATAGGCCAACAGCTAGCACCACGCCAATGATTAAATATTGACGCATTACTTGTTCAATTTTATCCAGTTTCTTCTGACCAAAATATTGCCCAACAATCGGAACAAGTCCCGAAATCAGCCCCGTCAACAGAGAGAAAAATGGTGCGTACAAACTCCCGCCAATCGATACCCCAGCAAGATGGACCTCGTTATAACGTCCTGTCATTACTGTATCAATAAATTGAGCCGAAAAATTGGCAATTTGATAAATTAAAACTGGAATTAAAATAGTTAGCAGCGCTTTAAATTTATGATTTTCTTGTATCGTACTATTCATCATTTCCTCCTAACTTAATTCATCAATTGATTTCACTTTAAAGATTGCACTAGGAAGAACTTCTAGATTATTAGGTTCGCTTGTCACAGCAATAAACCCAGCAGTATTTTTGGCAAACTCTTCATCTACTGTTGAGTCCCCAATATAAATCATCTCGTTAAAAGAGACACCAAAACGATTTTGAATCGCATGTAGTGAATCCGTTGCTGGCTTTGAAGGAAATTCATCGGTGGTTCCAATGAAGTCGAATAACTCATTAATTCCAGCAACTTGTAAAACGGCTTCGGCTGGTAACTTAGAATCGTTTGTGACTAAAGCAATCACAAATCCTTTTTCCTTCAGTACGCAAAGTGCACGCTTTACATCTCCAAGTGTTTGGATTTTCTTTGGATGACTTAGAATATAGTCGGCAAAGTAATGCACTACAAAGTCGTAATTTTCTTCGATATCGATTGGCCTGAAATGATTTAAGACTTCCAGCATATCGCGAACTGTACCTGAAGCAATCACGCTGTTTTCGATGATGTCAGTTTCAGTGATACCAAGACGGTCAAACAACTCATCATGTTCTGCATTTGTTAGATTCATCTCATTACGATTCACTAATTCGTCAAGAACTAAAATCGTTGGCTCAAACCATAACGTGGATGTATCCGTTAATGTGCCATCTTTATCGAAAATCAATACTTTAATATTGGTTTCTGTTAAATAGTTTAAAAATTCTTGTTTCATTATTCGATACTTTGTAACTCCACAGAAATAATGTTATCCAAAGCATTAATTTCTTTAATCACGTCTTCTACACTTACCGTTGCCTCAGAAATATCAATCATGATTTGTACAACAGCGACACTGTGAATCGCTAATCCTTGGAAGATCGTTAGGATGTTCATATCACGATTTGCAAATACTTCAAGCGTCTTTGTCAGCGTTCCTTTGATATTTTTCATATGGATATTGATAGATGCTTTTCTTCCTGCATTTACAGAAGAAAATCCTTGTACTTTACGATAATACTTATAATAAACACTGCGTGAGATGCCAACCATCTTCACTACTTCAGTGACGTCTTTTGCTTGTCCTGTTGCAAGTAGTTCTTTTGCTTGCAAAACTTTAGCAAATACAGGAGGAACAGCATCTTCAGAAACTAAAAAATGTTTTTGTCGCTTCATCATTTGTCCTTCTTTCATAATCATTTGTACCCATTTTACCCTACATCATGGACAGATGGCAATTAATTCCGGCTAAAAAAACACGAAAAAAGAAGCTAGAAAACTAGCTTCTTGTCATAAAATCATAAGGTGTGACATCATCCATTCCAATCATCGGAGAAATAAGTCCGTCTTCGATTGCTTGGATGGTTAATTGGATTTCTTTGCCTTCGTCTGAATGTACCGTATCATCAACCGACGGCTCCGTTTTATTCTCTTTAATTGCAGGAGTTTCTT
>URWJ01000027.1 GCA_900551535.1 uncultured Granulicatella sp.
GTGGTTGTGATAGGTTTTCCTTTTCTTCAATCTTTTTAGCTAGTTGTGCTAAACGCGAAAAAAAGAAGCGAATTTCTTCATCGCTTGCTTCAAAAGGCGCCATCGTCATTAGCCCAACAACATGAATTTTTTCATACTGTTTACTCTCTTTATATGCGCCAAAAGCCTCTTCAGGTGAAAAACCATGTTTCGTTTCTTCACCAGAGACATTTATTTCTAACAGACAGTCCAAAGGTTGCTCGAGGCGTTTATCAATCTCACTCATAATAGATAGTCTATCAAGAGCATGAAATAAATCAATGTGATTAATAACTTGTTTTACTTTCCGCTTTTGCAAAGGACCGATTAAATGCCAGAAAATATCCTCTTGGGGAAATTGTTCCTGCCGTTCAAGTAGTTTTTCAACACGATTCTCCGCAAAATGTCGAAAACCCAAATCATACATCTCTTGAACTTCATCCTGAGATCGATTTTTTGTCACAACAATAGGACAAACTTCCGTAGATAGTCTATGAACTTGGTTACAAGAAGATGCAACCAAGTTCATAATACGACTTACATTCTGTTTAATGATACTCATTAATTTCTGTTTCTTTTTCTGAAGAATGGCGGAGTATCTAATCCATCATTTTCAGTTTGTTTTGGCTCAACTGGAGCTTCTACAAAGTTACTTTGTGCGAATGGTGAATCTGCTTCAGTTGAAGAAGTAGTTTCACGTACAGTTGTTTCGCGACGGATATCCCAGTCTCCAAATAAATCTTTCTCAGGTTTCTTTTCTTCCACTGGTTGTGGTTTTGAAGGAACTTGTTTTTCTTGGAAAGTTTGAGGGTTATTTCCTAAATCTTTGCGAGTTGCTGTGCTATTCGCGAATGGTGAACGACTAGCGCGCGTTGCTGACTTTTTTTCGTGCTTACGCTCCTCGTCAATTCCTGTTGCGATAACAGTAACGATTACTTCATCACCTAAGTTTTCGTTGATTGAAGTACCGAAGATAATGTTTACTTCACTTGTTGAAGCTGCTGCAACGATATCAGAAGCATCTTGTGCTTCGAATAATGTTAAGTCAGAGCCACCAGTGATGTTTAATAGGATTTGTTCTGCTCCATCGATAGATACTTCTAATAATGGTGAAGAAATAGCTTTCTTCGTAGCTTCTGCAGTACGGTTTTCACCACTTGCAACACCAATACCCATTAATGCTGAACCTTGATCTTTCATCACTGTCTTCACGTCAGCGAAGTCCAAGTTTACGTAACCTGGTGCAGTGATTAAGTCAGAGATCCCTTGAACCCCTTGACGTAATACGTTATCTGCTTCACGGAAAGCTTCTAACATAGGAGTCTTTTTATCAACGATTTCTAATAAACGGTTGTTTGAAATTGTTACTAATGTATCTACGTTTGCTTTTAATTGTGCAACACCTTCTGCAGCGTAGCGACCACGTTTTGGTCCTTCGAAGCTAAATGGACGTGTAACAACACCCACTGTTAATGCGCCTAATTCTTTCGCAATACGAGCAACAACTGGTGCAGCACCTGTACCAGTACCGCCACCCATACCAGCAGTAACGAAGATTAAGTCTGCTCCAACTAAAGCTTCGCGAATTTGTTCTTCACTTTCTTCAGCTGCTTTAAGACCGATTTCAGGTAATGAACCTGCACCTAAACCTTTAGTAAGTTTTGGTCCTAATTGAATTTTAGTTTCTGCTTCTGAGTTTCTTAATGCTTGAGTATCTGTGTTGGCTACGATGAACTCTACACCTTGTACTCCTTCTGAAATCATACGGTTAACAGCGTTGTTACCAGCACCACCAACACCAATGACTTTAATGACTGCGCCATCTAAATTTGTATCGAATTCGAAATCCATTATATTTCCTCCTTGGTTCTCATCTTAATTTTCGTCAATAAACATTTTAAAGAAGTTCTTCACTTTCGCTCCAAACCCTTGTTCTTCACCAGTTGGTTCTTGTTCATACTCTTGTGGTTGTTGAACAGGAGCCGTTGGTTGTACTTGTACAGGAGCACTTTGTGGTGTGCTTTGTACTGGGCGTTGTTCCGTTACCGGTTTACCCTTTTGAGCAATACGGTGAACATCATCTAAGCTTGCAGCGTATTTGATTAACCCCATACTTGTTGCATAAATAGGATTTCTCATTCCCATTTGCTCTGGAATATAAGTTTTCACTTGTACTCCGAAGATTTCTTGTGCTAACTCTTGAACTCCTGCAAGTGAAGAAGCTCCACCTGTTAACACGATTCCTCCTGGAAGTTTTAAAGCTTCCACTTGGTCTAGTGCACGTTTTACAGTTTCAAATGTTTGAACCACACGTGCTTCGATGATTTCTGATAAGTAATGTTCATCTACTTTGACTGGATCCTTCTTACCAATTGTTTCTACTGGGAAGAATTCATCCGCACTCGTTTCTGATGAAATTGCATATCCGTATTCACGTTTAATACGTTCTGCATTTTCAAAGCTTGCATTCAAGATGATTGAGATATCTTTTGATACGAAATCTCCACCTTCTTGATCCACGAATGAGAATTTTAATTGGTTATCGTGCATTACTGAAGCACTTGTTTGTCCACCACCCATATCGATAAGGACAGTACCAAATTCTCTTTCACCTGGTGTTAATGCTACTTGGCTAATCGCTAATGGTTGGATGACCATTTCTTCGATATTTAAGCCAGCTTTGTCAATACAACGTTTAATATTATGTACGATCGTCTTAGGACCGGTAATCATGCTCGCAAACAATTCAAGACGAACACCAATCATTCCGCGTGGGTCTTTAATTCCATCAAATCCATCTACGATAAATTCTTCTGGAATCACAGAGATGATTTCACGTTCAGGTGCTACTGAACGAACTTTCGCTGCGGAAATAACATTGTACACATCCACATCTGTAATCTCTCTATTTTCACTTGATACGGCAATCATACCGTGGCAAGGTTCGATTGAGATTTGATTACTTGGAATCCCAACGATAACATCTTTAATTTGGATGTTTGATTTTTGTTCTGCTTGACGAACTGCTTTGCGAATAGATTCAACTGTTTCGTCAATATCAACGATGACTCCACGGCTTAATCCTTCTGATTTTTCATTGCCGACTCCAATAATATTTAATTGCCCTCTGACATATTCAGCTACTACAACCTTTATTGAAGTGGTTCCAATATCTAAACTCACATAAATTCCCTGATTTTTCACGTTTATTGAAACCTCCTATACGATTCATTTCTATTTCATTTTTTAAAGTTTATTGATAAGTGATACTCCCTATATTTTAACATAATTTTGTCCACTTAAAAAAACATATGAGCGAGTTTTAAGACTTTTTTATTGAACTGTCGTATCTGGTGTGAAATAGATTCCCACTTCCATATCCACAGTTCCTTTTTTCCCATTCAATTGCTTCGTAATTGATGGATAATACCCTAATTTATCTCCGATATCTTTCAGATTTCCGATGACACGATTGCCATCTTTCATCTTTAGATAAATCTTTTGGTGATTTTTTGTATCGTTTGGATATTGAATCTCTACGATTTCACGAATCACACTTGCTGGAACCTTCTCCAGTTGCTTCGCGAGTGCTTGATATTGCGTGTCATCTGTAAACATATACAATAATGGATAATCCTTCGGCGTTGCATCGGCCTCTACTTCAATGATTTGACCATCTGCTAAAAGCTCATAGTGCTTATCATCGCTTTGGTAATAACCAACCGCTGGATTTTCTTCAATATTCAAACGCATTTTATTCCATGCCACTAATTGTACGGAAGCATCCTTAATTTTTGGACTAGCATTTTTTAACAAGTTAGCTGTACGATAACGATTCGCTAAAATTGTCCAGATGCTTTGTCCCTTGGTGATACCGTCGTTTTCTTGGACCAATTCCACTGGAACTTGATTCAATCCTACAACTTCGATATCAGACACTTTCGAAAGTGGTGAAATAAAGTAAATACTCCATCCCGCACAAACAATAAAAATCCCTTTTAAGAGTGTTGCATTCGTAATGCCTTGTGACTTTGGTTTCGTCTTTTTAGGCTTCGGTTCCTTTTTCTTTTTCACCTTCTGTACAGGTTCTTCAGGAACAGGCTGCTCTACTCTTGGAGAATTTTGTTGCGCTAACTCCCAAGGTGTTAGTTCACGTGGAGGAGTTTGTTGTGGTTTCTTTCGATTAAACATATTCTCCTCCTTAATCCTTATTTCACTAGAGAATGAATAATTGTTTCAAGTCGACTTGACGCATCTGTAATTCCCAAGGCTTTTGAATTTTCAGCCATTTCTTTGCGTTTAGCTTCATCATTCATAATACGATCGATTTCCTTGACTAAACTTTCACCGTTTAAGTCTTTTTCTAAAATCATCGTTGCGGCGTCACGTTCTACAAGTGACATCGCATTTGCTTCTTGGTGATTTTCAGTTACATACGGACTTGGAATTAAAATACTTGGCAAGCCAAGTGCTGTTAATTCAATCAATGTAGTTGCTCCACTTCTGCAGACAACGAGGTCTGTGTTTTGGAACATTTGCACCATATTATTAATATATGGTAAAACTGTGATATTTTGCAATGGTTTTTTCAAACTTGTAATGAGATTGTTGATTTTGTCATAATGCACTTGTCCAGTGACCATGACTACTTGATAATCTTTTTTCTCGAATTCTTCAAGTGCTTCGATAAATGATTCGTTCATGCGAAGCGACCCACGACTTCCACCGAAAATCAATACGATTGGTTTTTCTTTTTGAATACCAATAGACGCTAAGTAAGAATCATCTTTTTGGGCATTGGCTAACTCTTGCCCACGAGGATTTCCTGTCATAACCACTTTATCTGCGTATTTTGCAAAGTCTTTACGAACAGCATCGAAGCAAATCGCAATTTTAGAAACTTTACGTGCTAAGAATTTATTCGTAATACCGGCTAAACTATTTTGCTCATGAATAATCGTTGGAATTCCCATATTTGCTGCCGCATATAATACAGGCGCACATACATATCCCCCAGTACCGATAACGATATCTGGTTTGAACTCTTTTACGATTTCTTTTGCTTTAAAATAGCTTGTACAGAAATACCATAATGTCTTAAAGTTTTCTAGTGATAATGAACGAACGATTCCTTGAATCTTAATCGTTTTAAAATCATATCCCGCTTTTGGAACGATGGTACTTTCTAATCCACGTTCAGTCCCCACATAAAGAAACTCTGTTGAAGGATCTTGTTCTTTCAAATAATTCATTAAGGAAAGAGCTGGATAAATATGACCACCCGTTCCTCCTCCTGAAACTAATACTCTCATCTTTTTTCTCCTATATATTACAGTTTTTCTACTGCTTCAATGAAACAATCGCCGCGCACTTCGAAATTAGCAAATTGATCCCAACTTGCACATGCTGGTGAAAGTAATACAATTTCACCCTCACGACTTGCTGCATAAGCTTTTGGCACTGCTTCTTCTAATGTCTCTACTACGGTTACTGGAATCGATAATTTTTCAGCTGTAGCTTTCAACTTCTCTTTTGTTTCTCCGTAAACGACCATTTCACGGACATTTCCAAGTGATGGTTCTAATTCCTCAAAACCATTCCCACGATCAAGTCCGCCAGCAATTAATACAACAGATTGATTTGTAAAACTACGTAACGCTGTTTGTGTTGCAATGATATTGGTTGCTTTTGAATCATTGTAGAATTTACGACCTTCAATAGTCTTCACATATTGTGTACGGTGTTTTACTCCATGGAATGAACGAACCGCTTTTTCGATTCCTTCATTTGTTGCACCTTGTAATTTACTAATGGCAACCGCCGCCAACACGTTCTCAATGTTTTGAACGCCCGGTACTTGAATCGCTTCAAGTGGCATAACTGCTTCTCCATTAAAGTAAATCGTAGTTTCATCCGCATACGCACCGTGTTCTAACACAGATTTGCGGCTGAATGGTACTAATGTTGCTTTTGTATGACCTTTAATAAACTCATATAACTCTGGGAAATCCGCGTTATATACTAGGAAATCCTCTTCTGTTTGATTTTTAGTAATTTGTAATTTTGCTTTTACATACTCTTCGCGAGACCCATGATAGTCTAAATGAGCGCTAAAGATATTCACGATACACGCTACTTTAGGTCGAAACGCTTCAATCCCCATCAATTGGAAGCTTGATAATTCAGTGACATAGATATCCGAATCCTTTGAGTCTCCTGCAAGTAGGGATAAAGGAACACCAATATTTCCGCAAGCAAAAGTTCTTCTTTCAGGGAATGACTCTTTTAACATAAGGTTCGTTAATGTTGTCGTTGTTGTTTTCCCATTTGAACCTGTAATTCCAAGAACGGTTCCTTCCATGACACGTTGTGCAATTTCGATTTCAGTATAAACAGGCAAGCCCTTCTCGACTGCTTTAGCAACTAATGGATTTGAATAAGGAATCCCTGGATTTTTCACAACGAAATCAACGGGCTCATCGAGTAATTCTAGTGGATGTCCTCCTGAGACTACTTTAATGCCTTCAGCGACTAACCCTTGTGCGTCTACACTTTCCTCAAGTGGTGTTCTATCATTTACTGTTACATCCGCGTGTAACTGGTGTAAAAGTTTTGCTACACTCACTCCACTCTTTGCAAGTCCAATGACTAGTACTTTTTTATTTTCAAATGCATGTGTATTCCGCACAATGATTCCTCCAATTTTTCTTTTTTATTATGTATATGGAGAAAGGCTGGGCAAAAATGACCAGCTCTCCTAATAAAATATGTTAATTCTCTTAAAAGACAAATGCAACGATTAAACCTGCAATAAGTCCGATTGCACTAAACACAGAAACAATCTTCACTTCTTTCCAACCACTCATTTCAAAGTGATGGTGAATTGGACTCATCTTGAAGATTCGTTTGCCTGTTAGTTTAAATGAACCCACTTGTAAAATAACGCTAAGTGTTTCCCCAACAAAGATGATACCTACGAGTAATAATGTCCATTCTTTATGAAGCATAATCGAAATGATGGCAAGTCCTGCACCAAGAGCTAATGAACCAACGTCTCCCATGAAGACTTTGGCTGGTTTCCAGTTAAATACTAAGAACCCAAGGAGTCCACCAACTACGCAGAAACAGAACGTTGCAATAGAACGTTGACCTGATTCATAAGCGATAAATCCATAAATTCCATAAGCAATCGTATTTGTTGAAGCTGCTAAACCATCTAGTCCATCTGTTAAGTTTACAGCATTTGAAAATCCAGTAATCCAAATAATCGTGAATAATGCAAAGATGATAATACTGTTTACTTCGCCAAAGAATGGAATATAAATTAATGGTGCATTTCCACTAAGCAGATATAATCCCACAAAAATAGCAGATCCAATCAATTGTAATCCAAATTTTTCATGACTCTTTAGACCTTCGTTTTGTTTTTTAAACACTTTAATAAAGTCGTCTAAGAAACCAATTGTTCCAAAGAAGGCGAAACCAATAACGCCACTTAATAAGACGAAATTGAAGTGTCCAAATACGGCTCCGACAATTAAACTAGAAATACTGATCATACAAAGGAACACAAGTCCACCCATTGTTGGAGTTCCACTTTTAGCTTTATGCCATGATGGACCTTCATCTAATGTAGTTTGACCTAATTGTTTCATCTTCATATATTGAATAAAATGTGGTTCGGCAATAACTGTTGCAAGGAATGCTAAGCCGACTGATAAAATGACTTCGATCATAATCTTCTCCTTCTTCTACTCGTGATTTTGAAAGCCTAATGCTTCTAAACTTGCAATAACGGTTTCTACTTCATTATAAGGAATATACTCGTCACCAATCACTTGGTATGGCTCAACACCTTTACCAGCAAATAGTAAGATATCCCCTTCTTGCGCGATTTCTAAAGCGCGTTTTACCGCACTTTCTCGATTATCGATGCATTCATAAGCAGTCTTTTCATCTTTTCTTCCTGCTAAAATTTCTGCATAAATCTTTTCAAGCGGTTCATTTCTTGGATTATCCGCTGTTAAAATCACATAATCGGATTTATCAAATGCAATTTCTCCAAGCTCAGGGCGCATACTTGAATCACGGTTACCACCGCTATGACCCATGATTGTAATCACTCGATTTACTTTCACTTTTTCAAGCGTTTCAAGCACATTTTGTAGCCCATCAGGTGTATGTGCAAAGTCGATAATCACTTGGAATGGTTGTCCTTGTTGAATCAACTGCATACGACCACCCACACCAGGGAATCGTTTCATTCTGCTTACAGCACGTTCGAGTGAAATTCCATTCACAACTGCTACAGCAAAAGCAGCCAAAACATTATAGACATTAAAGAGTCCAATCATCGGAATTGTTACTGGAAGCTCTTGTCCATTCATTGTTACTGTAAATGAAGTCGTCGCTCCGTTTGTTTGAACGTCCGTTGCACGGATATCCGCTTTTTCACTAAATCCATATGAAATCACTTCGCAAGGAGTTGAGTATGCGAATTGTTCATAGTGCTCTTCATCAATGTTTAGAATTGCAACACGAGGTTTTCCATTTTTAGAATGGTTTCCAAGTTGCGAGAATAGTAGACTTTTAGCATGCGCATAGTTTTCCATTGTTTTATGCAAATCTAAATGCTCATGCGTCAAGTTTGTAAATACCGCTACATTATAGTCGATTCCCCACACACGACCTAATTGAAGGGCATGAGAAGAAACTTCCATAATACAAGTGTCTCCACCAATTTCTTTTACCTTTTGCAATGTTTCATGCACCGTTAAGATTTCTGGAGTTGTATTTCTTGTTTCGATACGTTTCTCACCGATTTTACGATACATCGTTCCAATCAGTGCAGTTGGTTTTCCTAATTCTTCTAATAAATAGTCCACCATATGTGTTACAGTCGTTTTCCCATTCGTTCCTGTAACTCCAATCATATTTAATGATTCAGATGGATACCCGTAAAAATGATTTGCAAAGAGTGTCATCACACGTGTCACGTCTTTGACATAAATCACAGGTGAATCTCCCACTTGTTCTTTGATAGATTTCGAAGCCACGAACACGCTCGCTCCTAGCTCTTTTGCTTTTCCTGCAAATTGATGCCCATCTACCGTTACACCTTCGATACAGAAAAACATAGTATTGGGCACAACTTTGCGCGAATCTTGTGCTAATTTTTCTACAGTGACGCCCTCAAGCGAGCCTTCCACTTCTTTAATGACTAACAAGTCCGCTAGTTCTTTCGCAAACATGTTCTTCCTCCTTCTTTTACTCTGAGAGTCTAGAGTATTCTAAACTTCTCTTCATTAATGGATTGAAAATTTCTTTAATAATTTGGTTACCAGTTACAGCTACACGCGGTTGTTTCACTGTGATATATAGGATATATTTTGGATCATCATACGGCGCAAATCCTACTACAGAGAAAATATAGTTATTTCCGTTTGAGTAGTATTTACCTGTTTCTGGATTGATGATTTCGGCTGTCCCTGTTTTTGCTGCGACTTCTTCTCCATCGATATTGAAATCATAAGCTGTCCCGTTTTTCATACGAGTTGCTTGATATAAGAATTGAAGAGTCTTCTTCGCTGTTTCAGGAGTGATGACTTTTCCTAATGATGTTGTTGGATTAGGCGTCTCTTTTCCAGTATCTGGATCTGTTAAATGGTCCACCAAACGTAATTTTTGCATTTGACCGCCATTTGCAATCGCAGTGAAAGCTTGCATCATTTGGTAAGGTGTCACTGTAATCCCTTGACCGAAACCAGTTGATAATTGTTGTAAGTATGAATTAAATGGGTTCGAACCAGAAATCTCGTTGGCAAAACCAGAGTTAGTAGATTTTCCAAATCCGAAAGCTTCTAAGTATTGTTTCCATTTTTCAATACCAATTTTTTGAATGATGTAAACAAAGGCAACGTTACTTGAGTGCGCTAACCCTTCTAAATACGTAATATTTCCCCAACCGACTTTATTATAGTCTCGTACAAGGTCCGTATAAATCTTCACACTACCTGATTTGTATTTTTCATTTGGATCAAATACGCCTTCGTTAATCGCAGCGGCAAGTGCCAATACTTTCATGGTTGACCCTGGCTCGTACGCTTGGTCTGTTAACAGGTTATTCCATTGAACATCGATACCCTCTTTAGTAGTCGAATTATACGTTGGACGTTGTGTTGCCGCAACGATATTTCCTGTTTTAGGGTCAACAAGCATCGCAGTCATTTGAACTGGTTGGTATTTTTTATCTGCTTCACTGACAAGAGATTCTAAATACGTTTGTAATCTCTTATCGATCGTTAACGTTAAATCCATACCATCTTTTGGTTGCTTAGTAACTTTTTCTGTATCGGTAATCACATATCCATTTCCATCTACAGAATATTCGACTTCGCCCGCAGTCCCCGTTAATTGTTCATTATAAAGACCTTCAAGACCAGTCTTCCCTACTAATGTAGTCACTGTCTTGTTATCGACTGTTTCTTCCACAGTATCTGTATACCCGATTAAATGAGAAGCAAAGATTCCATTAGGGTAGTAACGAGCTGGACTTTCTGAAAACTTAATTCCTGGAAGTTTTTCAGCTTCAATCGCTTCCTTATCTTGAACCGACAAATTCTTACCGGCGCTTCCAAACTCTACTTGAGAAACATCTTTTTGACTTAACAATTTTACAATTTCTTCTTTAGATAGAGAAATATGTTTTGAAAGAGCTTCTGCAGTTTTATTAACGTCTGTTACATAATCAGGATTATCTGAATCCTTACTCCACTCCGAAGTTAAAACGGCATATAAAGAATAATTCGTCGCATCTACTGCAATTGGGCTCCCACTAGCGTCGTAAATAGTACCGCGTTTTGCAGCAAGCGTGCGTTTTTGATGGATTTTATCATTGATTTCTGCACGTAAATCCACACCATGGATATTCCCTACAACCATGATTTGAAAGAACTGTACAGAAAAAATGAGAAATAAAACACCTGCGAGTCCTACTAAAATCCGGCTCGCTTGATGCCTATTTCCCGCAATGTTATTGTTTTTCGTATTTTTCATCGTCCAACATTCCTAACATTTTCTTCGTTCATCTTCAAGCCTTGTTCATTAGCGATACGATTTACTCGGTCGTACTGAGACAATTCTTGCGTTGCCTGAAGCAATGTATTATTTTCACGTTGAATTAATGTTGTTTGTGATTCGATATCTTGTAATTGTCTGTTTTTGTTAGCTACAATCATGCTCGCAACAATCGTCATTACTGCTAAAGCCGCAAGTACAAAACCAGAGACTGCTAAAAGTCGTAGAAAGTCTGCTTTTTGTTTTTCTTGCGGAATCGATGTTACTTCGCGGTCTCCACGAACTAGAGGCTTTTGCGTAGGTACCGCAACATTCATTGTATCTACATATTTTTCAGCTAATGCCACTAGAATCCCCTTCTTTCTAAATTATCCTTTTATTTTACTCTTTCGATGACTCTCAATTTCGCACTTTGTGACCGAGAGTTTTCTGTAATTTCTTCAATGCTTGGTAAAATTGGCTTTTTATTCACCAATTGGAACGGAGCTTTTTCTTCCTCCGTAGGTAGAATTGGCAAATTCTTCGGTGCCTTTTCTACTGTACTTTGCTGTTTGAACATTGTTTTGACAATGCGATCTTCCAAAGAATGGAATGAAATCACACTGATACGGCCTCCCACGCCAACAACTTCAAATGCTTGCTCAAGTGAGTCTTCAATCGCTGCTAATTCATCATTTACTGCGATACGGATCGCTTGGAAAATTCTTTTAGCAGGATGTCCCCCTTTTCGTCTTGCAGCAGCTGGAATACTGTCTCGAATAATATCCACTAATTCACCTGTTGTTTCAATGCGGTGTTGCGCGCGGATACGCTCAATATTTCGAGCGATTTGCTTCGAGAACTTTTCTTCTCCATATCGATAGAAGATACGAACTAATTCGTCATAGCTCCATTCATTTACAATCTCTTCTGCCGTTAACGGAGCACTTTGGTCCATACGCATATCGAGTTTTGCATTTTGATGGTAACTAAATCCACGTTCAATCTGATCGAGTTGTGGTGAAGATACTCCTAAGTCGTATAGAATTCCATCCACTTTAGAAACACCTAGTTTTCCAAGTTCTTTCTTTAATTGACGGAAGTTCGCGTGAATAAATGTCACTTTCCCTTCTTCGACTTCTTTAGCAAGGCGATTCTTTGCGTGATCAATAGCTTGCATATCTTGGTCAAAGCAATAGAGATGACCTGTTGTTAGTTGGCTTAGTAGGTATTGACTATGTCCAGCACCACCAAGCGTACAGTCTACGTAGATTCCGTCTGGCTTAATGGATAATGCATCTACCGTTTCATGTAGCAATACAGTGATATGTTTAAACATGGTCCCTTCCCTTTCTAAAAGCCAAAATCAATCATATGTTCGGCCAATTCTTCAAAATTCTCTTCAGTTTCAGCAATATATTCTTGCCAACGTTCTTCGTTCCAAATCTCAATACGATCATTGTTCCCGATAACGCGACAATTCTTTTCTAATCCCGCATACGCACGTAACGTTTGTGAGATGTTTACACGACCTTGTTTGTCGAATTCTACTTCAATCGCAGCAGAGTTCATAAAACGTGTGAAGGCACGTGCATCTTTTTTCGACTGTGGTAAGTCTCTTAATTTCTGTTGAATGAGCTCCCATTGTTCGAGAGGATAACCGTATAAACAGCCATCAAGTCCGCGTGTCACGATAAAGGTGAAACCTAAATCTTCACGGAATTTAGCAGGCACAATCATACGTCCTTTTGCATCAATAGTATGTTGATATTCACCGATTAACATGCAGACTCCTCCATTCCAATAATTTTAGTAACCATAGTTTACCACATCCCACCACTTTTCACCACTTTTTTACCAAAAAAAGTTAAAAAAAGTTTTTTCTCCCCCAATTTGTGTTTTCAAAGCACAAAAAAAGCTCTTTACGATTCAATCGTAAAGAGCTTACTATCATTGATTTAATGCGATTATTTAAAGAATCTACCCACCTGAACAAGAATAACGAGTAATCCGAAGTATAAAAATGAAATAGAAAATAATTGGTGGATGAATGGTCTTAAAACCAATTTTCCAGTCTTTAATTTAAAATAGAGTAACGCCAACCCGATCACAGCGAACCCGAGTGTGGCAAAACTAAACCATGAATATCCATATACATTCACACTGGTCGTATGTAAAACCAATAACATCATTGGCGTCATAATTTCACGAATAGTTATGAAGCGAGTCTCATTATAGAAGATTCGATTCCCAAAAACGACTGTGAAGCCGACAAAACTTAAAATAAACACTAACCATAGTATAATTTCAAAAAATAACATTGACCCACCTCCATCACTACTAGTTTACAATAGATTTCTTAAAACTCATAATATTTTTAA
>URWJ01000028.1 GCA_900551535.1 uncultured Granulicatella sp.
TTTAAGCGTGGTTACCGTACTGAAAAAGGTGGCGCTCCACTTAAAGAAAACATGGCTGCGGCTCTTGTGATGCTTACAAGCTGGTATCCTGATAAACCATTCTATGACCCTACTTGTGGTTCTGGTACGATTCCAATTGAAGCGGCCCTTATCGGTAAGAACATCGCTCCTGGTTTGAATCGTTCATTTGCTGCTGAAAAATGGACCTTCTTTACTCCTGGTGTCTTCGATAAAGTTAGAGAAGAAGCTAGAAAAGAAATCCGCACTGACCTTCAACTCGACATTCTTGGTGCCGATATTGATGGCTCCATGATTGAAATTGCGAAACAAAATGCGATTAAAGCAGGTGTCGCAGACCAAATCGAATTCAAACAAATGCAATTGAAGGACTTCCGTACTAAGAAAGAAAATGGAATTATCGTGGCAAACCCACCATATGGAGACCGTCTTCTTTCTGAAGAACAAGCTCAAGCCATCTATAAACAAATGGGTGAAACGTATGCTCCACTGACAACTTGGAGTAAGTACATCTTAACAAGCGACTTAACGTTCGAAGATCATTACGGACAAAAAGCGACTAAGAAACGCAAACTCTATAACGGTGCCATCCGTACCGACTACTTCCAATTCTGGGGAGTCAGAAAACGCCGCGTTCAAGAAGATAAATAAAACACAAAAAACGCAATGGACAAATGCCCATTGCGTTTTCTTTTTACTTATTATTCATTCTTTCCGATGACTTCAAATGTCACGTGATCAATACCTAAATCACATTTCACTTTGTCTCCTGGAAGGATGCTTGCACGGATGATTTCTTTAGCAAGTGGTGTTTCAATTTCACGTTGGATGTAACGCGCAATTGGACGAGCACCATACACTGGATTATACGCATTATCTGCAATCCAATCTTTCAATTCATCTGTAAAGCTTAAGACGATTTCTTGATCTTCCACACGTACTGCTAATTGATTCAACATCTTCGTGATGATACCACGAATGTTGTCTTTAGAAAGCGGCGTGAAGAAGATTGTTTCGTCGATACGGTTTAGGAACTCTGGTTTGAAGGTTGCTTTTAGAACGCCCTCAACTGCCGTACGAGTTTCTTCATCGATTGTATCTCCTTGTGTTTCAAGCAAGAATTGTGAACCAATATTACTTGTCATAATCATTACTGTATTCTTGAAGTCTACTACTCGTCCTTTAGAATCTGTTAAACGTCCATCGTCTAATACTTGTAACAAGATATTAAATACATCTGGATGTGCTTTTTCAATTTCATCTAAAAGAACGATTGTATATGGATTACGACGAACAGCTTCTGTTAATTGGCCTCCTTCTTCATATCCAACATATCCTGGAGGAGCTCCCACTAAACGAGACACTGAATGTTTTTCCATATATTCACTCATGTCGATACGAACCATATGGTCTTCTGAGTCGAATAAATCTTCTGCCAGAGCTTTCGCAAGTTCTGTCTTACCAACCCCAGTAGGTCCTAGGAACAAGAAGCTTCCGATTGGACGGCTAGGATTTTGCAACCCTGCACGAGAACGAAGAACTGCTGAAGCCACTTTTTGTACGGCTTCATCTTGACCAATGACACGTTCATGAAGAATATCTTCTAAGTGAAGAAGTTTTTCACGTTCGCCTTCCATTAGCTTCGTTACAGGAATACCTGTCAAGCGTCCCACTACTCGAGCAATTTCTTCTGAAGTTACTGATTCTTGAACGAGACGTTGCGTGCTTTCAGCATTCGCTTTGTTTTGATCTTCTAGTTCTTTCAACTCATGTTCAAGAGCTGGAATACGTCCATGGCGAAGTTCAGCAGCTTTTTCAAGGTTATAATCAGCCTCTGCTTGTTCTAATTCGCGTTTAGCACGGTCGATTTCTTCGCGTTTATTACGGATTTTATTGACTTCTTCTTTTTCGATTTCCCATTTCATTTTGAGGTTATTGGCTTTTTCACGTTGTTCTGCTAATTCCTCTTGTAAAATAGCAAGACGTTTTTGAGAAGCGTCATCTTTTTCCATCTTCAACGCTTGTTCTTCGATTTCAAGTTGCATCAAACGACGAGTTACTGCATCGAGTTCTGTTGGCATTGAGTTCATTTCAACGCGGATTGTAGCACAGGCTTCATCGACTAAGTCAATCGCTTTATCTGGCAAGAATCTGTCAGTAATATAACGGTTTGATAAAGTCGCAGCAGCTACTAACGCACTATCGTGAATATTTACACTGTGGTGGATTTCGAAACGTTCTTTCAATCCACGAAGAATTGAAATCGTATCTTCAACAGTTGGTTCTTGAACAAGTACTTTTTGGAAACGACGTTCTAACGCTTTGTCTTTTTCCATATTTTCACGGTATTCGTCAAGAGTTGTAGCACCAATACAATGTAATTCACCACGAGCCAACATTGGTTTTAGTAAGTTACCAGCATCCATAGAACCTTCTGTCTTACCAGCACCAACAATTGTGTGGATTTCGTCGATAAATAAGATGATGCGTCCTTCTGATTTTGTTACTTCTTTAAGAACGGCTTTCAAACGTTCTTCGAATTCACCACGGTATTTTGCCCCCGCGATTAAAGCACCCATATCTAATGAGTAGATTAATTTATCTTTTAAGTTTTCTGGTACGTCTTTTTTAACGATACGTTGAGCTAATCCCTCAACGATTGCTGTTTTACCAACACCAGGTTCCCCGATTAAGACAGGGTTATTTTTTGTTTTACGAGATAAAATACGAATCACATCTCGAATTTCTTCATCACGTCCAATGACTGGATCTTGTTTACCAGATTGAACAGCTTCATTTAAATTACGTGCATATTTTGATAATGCTTCATATTGTTCTTCTTGATTTTGACTAGTCACACGTTCTCCCCCTCTTAGCTCCTCAATTCGAGCTCTCAAATTTTCTTTTGTTACGTGATGTTGTACTAAATAACGAGTCAATGGATGGTTTTGTAATTCCATCAACGCAAGTACAACTACCTCTGTAGATAAGTAATCGTCTTTAAAGCTTTCTCTAATCTTTTCAGCTTCTGTAAAGAGTCGATATAAGTTTTGACTCATACTTTGACCATATTGGACATTTTGTCCTTCTACTACAGAAATACGGTCTAATTCTTTATCAATTAATTCCTCAAATTCTTTGTCATTCACTTGTAAATCACTATATAAATTTCTAGCAAAGTGATTTGGTTCCATAAATACTTTCCATAAATGAGGAATATCTATTTCTTGATGTTTACGGACCATCGCAATTTGTTGCGCTTGGCCTAATGCTTGTTGCATTGTTGTAGTCATTTTTTCAATATTCATCTTCATTCCTCCTTTTGTGGTCTCTTGACCATGATTAAAGTATACACCATTAGTCAGAAAAGGTCAATATATTTCTCTGACTTTTTTTGACTTTAATAAATATTTAAAAATCAGCCACAACTGTGACTGATTTCATCATTACATTTCAATTCGAATCGCACGTCTAGCGCAGTAATAACCTGCAGCAAGATGCCCGTTAGGATCCACTAATAACGGTAAATTCACCGAATAATAAGACGATAATGGTAATAAATTTAATACCGGCGCTTTGAAGTTTTCTTCAAGCCACGCCCCTTTTGTATAAGGTCTACCCTCGATTAATTC
This sequence comes from uncultured Granulicatella sp., assembly GCA_900551535.1. Lineage (GTDB taxonomy): Bacteria > Bacillota > Bacilli > Lactobacillales > Aerococcaceae > Granulicatella. Next base: position 3,651 of record URWJ01000028.1, read on the forward strand.
TGGGCCAAATTCCGCATTTGCGATTTCCAACCCAAACATATTTTCCTTCCATAAAGGAGAATTCGCTTCATCTTGAATCAGAGAGCGATGTAATTGATTTCCCCATTTAAACAGACGACGAGTGCCACTACCACAGCAATACTCCCACTCATCCTCGTTTAAGAGACCCATCCCTGTACGTTCAATTTCTTTACGAGCTTCTTCATAACCAACAGGGTCCGCAACATAGCATGCAAAATTGTCGGGATTCTTTAAATCTTGTTGCATAAAGTAACGATCCACACGTACCGCTCTTGGGAAATCTTGGAATAATGCTTCCATAGAATTATCTGGAGTCACTGCTTCTTCTAAGATTTCGAGGGTTTCAGGTGAAGGTTCCTCGGCACCTGTAAGTTGCCCTGTAACCACTGAATAGTTTCCAATAAAGCGTAAGCCTACAAAATTCGGTTTCTTTTCGACTAACATCGCTGGAATATTCACTTTTCTTAAGTCTGACGTCATTAAATTAATACCATCTTCAACGATTTGTGTCGTCAACTTTTCACTTGATAAGTCTTTTTCTTGAACATCTTGATTCAGAAACATAAAGCCTGTCAGATGTTGATTTAAATAGCGTTTAAAGGCATAACGAAGCTCTTGACGTTCTTCACTACAGTCAAGACCAGAAAGGCCTGACAATCCGCTATCCCACCCTAAAATAACGTCATTTTGACCAGGAACGAATACAAACTCTCTTCCATCAATCGTGACTTCAAAAGTTTCATTGGTGATTCCACCGAATTCAAATTTGACACTTCTTAGGTTCTCAATGGTCGACATTGGATTTACAAAATATCTTAATACATTTCGAAAGACAACTTCTTTCGATTCACTAGGTAAATTCTTCCACGTTGGATTTAATACGTGTTCAAAAAAATCATTTGCCATACTTTCACCTCGTCTCTATTATACGGTATTCCGTAAAAATTGCACTCTATTTTGACTACTTTTATGCTATAATAATGGCAATTGAAAGGATGTTTAGCATGAATTTATTTATTTTTGGGAATCCGATGTCTGGAAGCCAATCCGGACAACAACAAATTAATCAAATTGTGGAAGCTTGTACGAAACATAGTATCCACTTTAAGCTATTCCAAACACAAAGGGCTGGAGAATTACCCGAACTACTTGAAAAGCACTTGCCAGAGAGAAACGAGCACACTAAAGTCGTTATTATTGGTGGAGACGGAACTCTTAACGAAGCTTTACAATATTTAAAACAAAATGAGATCGAAGTACCACTCTCCTATCTACCAGCTGGAACTGGAAATGACTTTGCTAGAGAGATGAATCTCACTCATGATGCTAATGAGTTTGTCCAAAAGTTAGAGAATGCACCTTCTATCGAATTAGAATTCCTTACGTACCATGAACAGTATTCAGGAAAATCAGGAATTGCACTCAATTCACTTGGATTTGGGATTGATGCTGCGATTTGCGAATTAAACCAAAAACAAAGAAAAGCTGTTCTTGAATCAAATGGGATTAAGAAGGCATCCTATCTCACACCGATTTTAAAAGCGTTTAGAGAGCGTGAAGAATTTGAAGCAGTAATTACTGTCGATAACAATGAAAGCTTCACTGTAACCCATAATCTGCTTGTAGGAGCATTCAACCATTCATTCTTTGGTGGAGGAATCCGTTTTGTTCCAACTGCCAAGCAAGGAAATCACTCATTTGAAGTCGTCGTTGCTCGTAAAGTGAGTGGGTTTACGATTCTTAAAGCTTTTCCTTTTATTTTGACGAACGGTAGTCATTTTAAGCACTTCCCAAATCACTTACAAAAATATCAATGTACATCTGCACGCATCCAGATAGCTGGACCTATTAAATCACAAACCGATGGTGAATTTACCAAATATGGTAATGTAGACATACACATTCAACTGGATACTTATCCATTAATTCTTACAACTCAAAATTAAAAAGGCGAATGTTTTTTACACATTCGCCTTTTCTTTATCTTTTGAAAAGTTTTTTGAAACTGATAATCGGCTCAGTTCTCACGATTTTCTCGTTCCCAATAAATTCCCGCATCACTTTTAGGGTGCGCCCAGAATCTTTAGATACGAACTGGAATGTTTTAGAGGAATTCGTGTCAATGAAATACGCACGAATAAACTTTCCTTTAAACATCACATGAGCTCTTACCAGTTTAATTTCTTCCCAAGGAATTTGAAGATAGCTCTCTGGATTTTGACTATTGTAAAATTCAAAAGCACGATCTCCAATTAGAATATCCCCATTGGTATATCCAAAGCCCCCATTGAATAGGTTTGCTTTTGTTTTATAAACGGCTTTTGTATTTAACGATACAACCATAGTCTACTCTCCAATCCTCTCTATTAAGGAGCCATTACTCCTGTTAAACCAGCTAAAATACCTAACGCAAATAGCCCAAAGATAATGTAAATTGGTTTTACATTTTTCTTCAATAACCACATTACGAAGAATGTTAATAATAATGCTGCTAACCCAGGAATCAACTTGTTTAAGTTGTCTTGAAGAGTTGTCACAGCTTCTGGTGATAATGTTTTACCACCTAGTAATTTAGTAACGATATCTCCTAATTGGCCTCCAGTAACAACATCATCTGCTCCAGGCAATTGAATATATTGCTCTGGTTTCAACGAAACACTTGTTAACACAAGTGGGAATTTCATTGTAGTCCAACGCTCTACTAAAATCCCCATTACAAACATCCCTACAATTGAAGATACTTTTGTAATTGATTGTAGAACCCCGCCAGATAAGTCTTTTGTAATTTCAGAACCTTGACGGTATCCTAATTCTTGTGTAGACCACATAAATGCAATACGGATCAAGTTCCATACAATGAAGAAGAACAATGGTCCAATGATTGAACCTGTTGCAGCTAATCCTGCAGCAATCGCTCCTAAAATAGGACGAATTGTAAACCAGAATACTGGGTCACCGATACCTGCTAGAGGTCCCATCATCCCAACTTTAACCCCTTGAATTGTAGCATCATCGATTGGCGCACCATTTGCACGGTCTTCTTCTAGTGCTAATGTTACCCCTAAAATTGGTGAAGCGATATATGGGTGTGTATTAAAGAATTCTAAGTGACGTTTTAACGCTGCTTTTGAATCTTCTGGATTTGGATATAATTTTTTCAATGCTGGAATAAGCGAGAACGCCCAACCACCATTTTGCATACGTTCATAGTTCCAAGAACCTTGTAAGAATTGTGAACGTAGCATAACGCTTAAGCGGTCTTTTTTCGTTAAAGATACTTTTTTCTCTGTCATGTCATTCACTCTCCTTAATAGTCATTTAAAATGTCACCAAGTGGGTCTCCTGAACCAGAATTTCCACCAGCTGAACCATTTCCACTGTTGTTTGATAAGTTTAAATAAATAAATGCTAAGCTTAATGCGATAACCCCTGTAGCGATTAAAGTTAATTCGTTTAATGGAGCAATAGCAAAACCGATGAAGAAGAATGGCCATGTTTCTTTTGAAGCCATTAAGTTAATAACCATCGCTAACCCTACTGCTACAACCATGTTACCACCAATTGTCATACCGTTTGCAAACCATTCTGGAATTAATTTTAAGTAGCCTTGAACTACTTCTGAAGAAACGAATAGAAGTGCTCCTGCTGGAATCATAATACGTAAACCTTGCATTGATAAAGCTACATAATGCCAGAATGCTACTCCACGGAAGTCTCCTTTTTCAGCAGCAGCATCTGCTCTGTGAACTAAACCAACAGCTAATGTACGAACAACCATTGTTAATACAAGACCAACTGTTGCTAAAGTAATTGCAGTACCAATCGCTAAGTTACGTCCTGCTTCTGAGAAGTCATTCCCTTTGATATAAATAATCGCTGAAGCAACTGATGCTAAGGCAGCGTCTGGTGCAACTGCAGCCCCAACGTTAGCCCAAGCAAGTGCGATAATTTGTAATGAACCGCCAAGAATAATTGCTTCAGAAAGATGTCCTGTTGCAAGTCCGATTAATGTACACGCAATAATTGGTTGATGGAATTGGAATGCGTCTAAGATTCCTTCCAAACCAGCTAAGAATGCGACAATTAGGACTAAAATAATTTGAATTGCATTAAAATCCATAATAATCTCCTATCTGTATGTTATAGTTTTAAACCTTCATTAGACTTTGCTTCAATTAATTTAAAGATATCCGCTGGAGTATCAGAAACTACTTTACGAACATCCATCTTCACGCCTAAGTCACGAAGTTTCTTATAAGTTTCTACATCATCTTGGTCAACAGATAATGCATTACTAATTTGAACTTTACCAACTGAGTGCGCCATTGAACCAATATTCAATTCATCAATTTTAACACCTTGTTCAATCACTTCAAGAGCTTCTTGAGGTGTTTCGAATAATAATAATGCCTTTGTATCCCCAAAACGAGGGTCATTATACACTTCCACTAATTTCTTAAGTGGAATAACGTGCGCACGAACTCCAGTTGGAGCAGCTTGCTCGATTAATTTTTTACGTAAATCATCTTTTGCAACTTTATCAGAAACAACGATGATACGATTTGGGTTTGTAGCTTTTGTCCAGCTTGTTGCAACTTGTCCGTGTAATAGACGAGTATCCACACGTGCTAGAACAAATTTAATCTTACCGTCCCCGATAACTGTTCCTTCTGGGATTGCCCCTGTTGAAACTGGAGCAGCAGATTCTGTTTTCTCCTCTTTCTTCTCTTCTGGTTGAAGTGATTCAGGACGAATCTTCACACCTTCAATAGCTGTTGGCGCAATCGCTTTTGCAATCTCATGTGATGTATTCATTGAGAAACGACTTGCGTACGCTTCAATTAACATCGGCAAGCTTAAACCAGCTACGATTGCACGGTGGTCTGGGTCTTCTTCAAACAAGATGTTTGCTTGGTTGAATGGACTACCACCCCATAAGTCTACTAGAAATAGAATTTCTTCAGTCTCTAGCTTTTCAACTGCCTCACGCAGTTTTCTTTGTAAGTCTTCAGGTCCTTCACTAGGCATAAAAACAACAGATTCAACTTTTTCTTGATTCCCAAAAATCATTGAACCTGATTGCTTAATACCATCTGCAAATTCACCGTGACTTGCAATGATAATTCCTACCATAAAGCTACCTCCTTTATTAAAATTAAATCGTCTTTATGATTCAATTTATTTTACCATAACCATTCACTCACTTAAAGAAATCTTAATCTTTATATTGTTTTTTATCGGTTCCAAGTCCTATTTGCACAAGAAAAAAGCTAACCCCTAACCTAAGGATTAGCTTTTCGTTATACTTTATTGATATTGCGGACGACCATATCCAATAATATATCGTGCTGATAATTTATGCGATTTACGAACGACTTTTGATTCATCATAATTACGATCACTAGTATTCCCTTCAATCGTAATCACTTTATCGCCTTCTACTTTTTCTACAATAGCGATGTGATCAGCAACGCCATCCAAATTCCAGTCAAATGTAATGACATCTCCTGGTTGAGGGCCTGAATTTCCAACCCAGATTCCTTTATTTTTCATTAAACGAATATGATATGGAACATACGCTTCTTTATCGATTAAATCAATAAGACCACTTTGTTGATACATTGTTGAAACAAAAATATCACACCAGTCGTCATAAGTACTTACTCGGTAACCACTATAACTACTCTTTCCTGAATTATAAATACTTACCATTGTATTGTGACGACTATCAAATTGCTCTACTCCGATATATCCACGTGCTAAATCTAAAAGAATTTCCTTTTGGTTTCCTTTAGAAGATGGATTTGGTAACCAAGCTCCGTCAGCCCCTACGTAATAGCGATAGTTGTCAACCCATTGGTTTGTCGCCATTTTTCCATCCGCTAATAAATAGTAGTCGCCGACCCATTTGTTACGTGTTGGAATTCCATTTTTGTAATGATACCATGTGCCATCTGCTTCTTGAATCCAACCATCCTTTCCTTTAATCGCAGCTGGAACCCAAGCGCCTTCTTCATCTACATAGTATTTGTCATTATCAACCCATTGATTGGTAATCATTGCACCTGTAGAACCTAAATAATAGTTTCCGCGCCATTCATTTTTAACACGTTGCTCTTTACCTTCGTAGTAGTACCAAGTACCATTTTCTTTAACCCAACCATTTTTGAGTTTCTTATCTTTTACCCAGTATCCATCAGCACCTACATAATAACGGTAATCTTCAACCCATTTATTAGTTGCCATTGTGCCATCTTCTTGTAGGTAATAGTTACCTTTCCAGACATTCTTAACCGGTTGTCCGTTTTCGTAGTAATACCAAATACCATCAATCTTTTCCCATGCAGATTTCACACGATTTGGAACCCAAGCACCGTTTTTATCTACATAGTACTTATGGTCATCTACCCAGTTTTCAGTGGCCATTTTACCATCGGAACCAAGATAATAATTCCCTTTCCAATTATTACGAAGAAGTTGTTCTCCTTCTAGGTAATAGTACCAATAACCGCCTTCTTTAACCCAACCAGATTTTTTAATCTTTCCTGGAACCCATTTACCTGAAGCGTCAACATAATATTTGTAGTTATCTACCCATTTACTAGTAGCCATTTTCCCGTCAGCTTCTAAGTAATAGTCGCCTTTCCAGTTTGAAGTAAGCATTGTATGGTCATCGTTATAAAAATACCAAGTACCGTCTGAAGTCTGTACCCAGCCAGTATACTTTGGAGCTTCTGTTGTAGAAGTTTCCGTCGTAACTTCCTGAGTTTGTGTAGTGGCTGCTTCAGTTGTACTTTCTACCGTCTCAGGCGTTTGTGTAGTCGCTACTTCTGTAGTTGACGGCGCTACTTCTGTAGTTGTTTCAACTTCTTGTGCTAAAACTGCATTCCCGTTTAATAATAAAATCCCTGCTAATAATCCCAAAGAACTTCTAAATTTCATTTTTTCTCTCCTTTTTAATGATGTAGTTTATTTCCGTTATCATCGAGATAGAATGTAAATCCTTCTCCAATAACTTGATTTACGTCTGTAATAATCACAAATGCTTCTGGATCATACTCGTGAATAATTCGTTGAACCGGCATCAATTGTTGACGACTGACAACTACATATAACACTTGTCGTTTCTCTTTTGAGTAAAAACCATGTCCATCCAACACCGTAATTCCACGATCTAAATCCGTTTGGATTCGTTGTCCAATTTCATTATATTTATCCGAAATAATCATAATCGCTTTTCGTGGATTAAACCCTTCTAAAATAAAGTTAATCACTTTGCTTGCGATAAACAACATAATTAACGTTAGAACAGCTTTTTCAAAACCAATTACAAAAGCAAGTGGTGTCACGATAATGAAGTCAATCATTAGTAATGAAGAAGAAACGCTCCATCCTAAATATTTGTGCATCATCATCGCAATAATATCGGTACCTGCTGTTGTTCCTTTCCCAAGGATAACAAGACCTAATGCTATTCCGACCAATACTCCAGCTGCCACACCAGCAACAACTAAGTTTTCTGGAACGAATACTGGCCAGTCCTGTGTCACTTTTAAGAAAGTTGGTAATTCAAAAACAGCTAAAACAGTATATACCATTGTTTTTCTTTCAAGATAACGATATCCAATCAGTAATAAAAATCCATTCAAAATTAAGTTTGATAAGGCTGGGTCAATTTGTAACGTATAGTATCCCAATAAGGTTAACCCTGTAATACCGCCTTCCCCAAAGTGGTTAGCAATTACAAGTGCATTAATTGTATACGAAAATAAAAAACAGCCTAATGTAACCAGGATGAAGGACTTTAATGTGTCTTTGTTTAAAAATTTCTCCAATTAAATTCCTCCTTATTCTGGATCTCTATGGAATCGTCCATAGAAGTTTTCTGTACTAATTTGGTTAATAATCGCACGCGGATCTGCTTCTTTAATCACAGCAACCGCATCAATCACTTCGTACGAAGACAACACCGTATGTAGTAAATACATTCTTTCTCGACTGAATCCACCAATAGCTTCACAACATGAAATACCATGACGCACTGTCTTTAAATAAGCATCCATGACGTCTTCACCATAACGCGTTGTAATCTGCAACGTAACTTTATGATAACGTTGGTGGAAGGTGCTAATGACTTTAGTAGAAATATATTGGAAGATAATCGAATATCCCGCATGTTTCCATCCAAACAACGCACCGAATATCAACAGTAACGCTGTATTAAATAGGAAAACTTCTTGCCAAATTGTTTTTCCATTTCGGTTTGAAACGTATAACGCGACAAAGTCCATCCCACCAGTTGAAGCATTTCCCTTCAAGGCGAGCGAAACATATAAACCATTTAATACTCCACCGAAAATCACATTCAGCATTGTATCGTCCACAAATAATGGTTCAAAATTCAGTACGCGGATAAAGAAACTTCCCACGAATACTTGTAAAATCGAATAAAACGTGAATCGTGCACTTATTCCACGATAACATAAAATCGCAACTGGAATATTGAGCATAATGAGTAACATAGAAATTGATAATTCTACACCAAACAGTTCTGCAATTTGATTAATCAAAATCGATACGCCAAGGAACCCACTCGATAAAAGATTCGATGGTTGAATAAATACTTTCAGCGTGAACGCTTGAAGAAAACCTGAAATAACAACGGCTAATAGTGAAAATACATGCCTAATCATTTTGTTTTTACGATATTTACGATAGGAAGATGGGTTTAAAAAACTCATGCATGATCACCCACTTTGAAACAATATTGGATGCCGTTTGCTGTTGGGACTTTCAAAACAGCATCATAATAATGAAACGGCACTTTTTTTGATTCCAAATTCAACACAAGATTTTCTAATTCTCGCATATTTGGAACACGCCATTCAATTTCAGAAACCCCATAAAAATCTTGGTGTGAATGCGGAATGAATTCCCATGCATTAATCGCTAGTGAGTATCCATCTCTATTCACTTTAAAATTCTTACGACGAGTCACATAATCATAAGTCGTATTGAATAAAAATGCGTCAGTTAAAAATGCTCCAGTTTCTTCGACATCAGCAACATTGTAGTGTACTTGCGTAATTTTAGCAGTTGATGGGAATTCCTCTGCCATCGCGTCGACACCATCAATAAATTCATGAAGCGAACGGTTGATTTCTGTCCCTTCAAGATATTGATCTACTAGTTCAGATCCAGTTTCACCCTCAACCATAAACTTCAATCGATTTCCTTCAGGATCCATGATATAAAAATTATTCGTGTAACCATCGGAACCTGTTGCAGTAATCGTTTGTTCTTCTAAAATCAATCGGTTAATTAACTCTCCCATTTGAAATGGCTTCGTTAATTTAAAACCTATAAAGTAAGTTGTTAAAATTGAATCTTTACTTCCTTTACCTTGAACTAATCTAAGTAAAGGAACACTGCCTCTACTATGTCCAATAAGGATTTCGTTATCAAAGTCTTGCAGCACGGCAAGACCCAAAACTTGCGTATAAAATTTCTTCATCACTGAAAGATTACGCACCGTTATCGTTACAAGAGAAATCGTCCACTCTTTTTTTGATTGTGGTACAAGCGCATCTTTCACTAACTGTAATAGATTTCGCATTTTCCTTTTCCTTTACTAAAAAAGTGGGGAGGAATTAAAGGATGTTCCTCACCCACTCCGTAATTTTTTATCCTTCGAAAGCCACTGTTAAAGGTGGGACAACTTGTTTCTTACGAGAAACAACTCCTGGTA
>URWJ01000029.1 GCA_900551535.1 uncultured Granulicatella sp.
AAGGAGAAATCCATGCGCTTCTTGGAGAAAATGGAGCAGGAAAATCGACATTAATGAATATCCTTTCAGGGTTATTAGAACCAACGGAAGGAGAAATTAAAGTAAATGGTGTTCCAACAAAAATTGATTCGCCAAATACAGCGAATCGCTTAAAAATTGGAATGGTTCACCAACACTTTATGCTTGTTAAGAAATTTAGTGTAGTGGAGAACATTATCCTCGGTAAGGAGCAAACAAAGTTCGGTTTTATCGATAAGAATGCGGTAAAACAAGAAATTATGGAACTTTCTAAGAAATATCATCTTGCTGTAGACCCTGATGCAAAAGTAGAAGATATTACAGTTGGAATGGAACAACGTGTTGAAATCTTGAAAACTTTATATCGTGGAGCAGATATTTTAATTTTTGATGAACCTACTGCAGTGTTAACTCCGCAAGAAATTGAAGAACTCATTATTATCATGAAGCAATTAACAAAAGAAGGAAAATCGATTTTCTTAATTACTCATAAGATTAAGGAAATTCAAGCGGTTGCTGACCGCTGTACGGTAATCCGTCGTGGGAATGTTATTGGAACTGTTGAGATTGGTAATGTTACCGATCAAGAATTAGCAGATATGATGGTAGGGCGTTCCGTTTCATTTAAGACTGAAAAAGCACCATCAAATCCGACGACTGATGCTTTAGTCATTAAAGATTTAGTCGTTAAAGATAGCCGTGGTATCGAAGCGGTGAAAGGATTAGATTTAACTGTAAGACATGGTGAAGTTGTAGGGATTGCAGGGGTTGACGGAAACGGACAATCAGAACTCATTCAAGCCTTATCTGGTTTACGTGCTATCGAAAGTGGTTCGATTCAACTAGATGGAAAAGATATCACGAAGTTACCTACAAGACAACGGACTGAAGGAGGACTTGGGCATATTCCAGAAGACCGTCATAAACATGGTCTTGTTCTTCAAATGGGACTCGATGAAAACATCGGTATTCAAACATACTATAAAGAACCATTATCGAAGAACGGTTTCTTAAATAAGAAAGCTTTTGTGGACTTAGCGGAACGCTTAATCGAAGAGTTTGACGTGCGTACTCCTAGTCCAACAGTAGCTGCTGGAGCTCTTTCTGGTGGGAACCAACAAAAAGCAATCATCGCGCGTGAAATCGACCGTGACCCAAGTTTACTCATTGCAGCACAACCAACCCGTGGACTTGACGTTGGTGCGATTGAATACATTCATAAGCGTTTGATTGATCAACGAAATAAAGGTAAAGCCGTATTGCTCATGAGCTTTGAATTAGATGAAATTCTAAACGTTGCGGACCGCATTGCTGTGATGTATGAAGGTCGTATCGTAGACGTGTTAGATACAAAAGAGACAAATGAAACAGAATTAGGATTATTAATGGCTGGTTCGACAAGAGAACAAGTAAGAGCCAAGGAACAGGAGGCGTTATAAGATGAAAGGTGCAAAATACAAAAAGATTCTTATTCCAGTCCTTTCAGTTGTACTTGGACTATTAGTCGGAGCTTTAATCATGTGGGTATTCGGCTTTGATGTTGTGAAAGGATATTCCGCATTACTCAAAGGCTCGCTTGGAAAACCATTTTATATTGGTGAAACATTACGTCAAGCTACACCTTTAATTCTCGTAGCACTTGGATTTGCGTTTGCAAGTTACGCTGGTTTCTTCAATATCGGGGTTGCTGGACAAGCGTTAGTCGGTTGGTTTGCATCTGTTGCGACAGGCCTCGTTCTTCCAGATTTACCAAAAATCATCCTCTTACCTTTATGTATTTTCATGGGGATGCTTGCTGGTGCTATTTGGGCAGGAATTGCTGGTTACTTAAAGGCGTACCTTAATGCCAGTGAAGTTATCGTAACGATCATGTTAAACTACACAGCGCTTCATATCGTAAACTACGTGATTCGCGAAATCTTAACAGAGAAATCAGAAATCACAGCCTCTATTCCAGAAGCAGCTAGCTTAAGAATGCAATTCTTGTATCAATTAACAGGAAAATCAACGTTGCATGGCGGTATCTTCATTGCAATCTTGGCAGTCTTCATCGTGTGGTTAATTATGAATAAAACAACTACTGGTTTTGAATTGAAAACAGTAGGGTTAAATAAACACGCTGCAGAATATGCAGGGATGAGCGCGAAGAAGACAATAATTCTTGCAATGGTTATCTCTGGTGCCTTAGCAGGTCTTGGCGGAGTGATGGAAGGGTTAGGAACTTTCCAAAATGCGTTTGCTTCAGAAAGTCTTCCAAGTATCGGATGGGACGGAATGGCAGTATCGCTTCTTGGGTTGAATAATCCAATCGGTATTCTATTCTCTGCATTAGTATTTGCCATTCTTCGTATTGGAGGTATTTCAATGCCGCTCCTTGCGAAGATTCCAACAGAAGTCGTATCGATTGTAGTCGCATTTATCATCTTCTTTGTGGGTGCGAACTACTTAATGGAAGTTATTGTTGATAAATTCCCTCAATTTGGGAAGAGAAAGGGGTAATGAGAAATGGATTTAGTAACACTTTTACAAGTAGTTGTCGGGAACATGCTCATCTACTCAACACCGCTGATTTTAACAGCTTTAGGGGGTATCTTCTCGGAACGAAGCGGGATTGTAAATATCGGTCTTGAAGGAACAATGGTCATTGGAGCCTTTGCCTCAGCCGTCTTCAACTTAGCGTTTGCTTCACAATTTGGTTCATGGACGCCATGGGTTGCTCTGATTGTGGCGGCGGTTGCTGGAATGTTGTATTCAGCCATTCATGCGATTGCTACAGTTTACCTGCGTGCAGACCATATTATTTCTGGGACAGTGTTAAACTTACTAGCACCAGCTTTAACGGTGTTCCTGTGTCGCTTAATGTATAATGAAATTGGACAAACGGAAATCATTACGAACTACTTTGGTAAAACAACGATTCCAGTGTTAAGTTCAATTCCAGTCATTGGGAAAATCTTCTTTACAGATACATTCGTGCCAGCGTTCTTGGCGATTGGACTTGCATTTGTTTGTTCGGTCATCCTGAATAAGACGAAATTTGGATTGCGATTACGTTCTGTTGGGGAACATCCACAAGCAGCAGATACATTAGGAATTAACGTTTACCATATGCGTTTTGCAGGAGTATTAATCTCAGGGTTCTTGGCTGGTATCGGAGGAGCAATCGTTGCTCAATCGATTACACTGAACTTCTCAGCGACAACCATCGCTGGTCAAGGGTTCATTGCGATGGCTGCAATGATCTTTGGTAAGTGGAATTCAGTGAGCGTTATGCTATCAGCATTACTCTTTGGACTTGCTCAAAGTTTAGGGGTTATCGGAAACTACATCCCAGTAATTAAAGATATTCCATCAGTTGGCTTGACGATTGCGCCATATTTGATTACTATCATTGTATTGGTAGGATTCATTGGAAAATCGGAAGGTCCAGCCGCTAACGGTAAGAACTACGTAAAATCTAAATAAGAATGAGAACTGCTTTTAATTTAGGTGTCATACTGTATTAAAAGCAGTTTTTTTAATGAGAAGGGGTCATAAATGAAAAAACTAGTATCTTTAATCGTTGCAATTCTTGCAATGGTTGCTATTTTATTTGGAGTAAAAAACATGCTTCAAGCAAAAGAATCTACAGAGGAAGTAGAAAACTCATCAGAACAACAGCAATTGTTCCTATTTAACTGGGGAAACTATATCGATCCAGAATTGATTAAAGAATTTGAAGCCGAAACAGGCATTCAAGTGGTCTATGAAACATTCGATTCTAATGATGCGATGGAAGCCAAGCTAAAACAAGGCGGAACGCGTTATGATATCGTCTTTCCAAGTGAATCAAGTATTACCAAATTAGTGAATCAAAATTTACTTCAAAAGCTAGACCATTCAAAGATTAAAGGACTAGAAAATATTTCTCCGTTCTTATTAAATAGTCCAGTGGATAAAGGAAACCAATATACAGTGCCATATTTCTGGGGAACTGTCGGGATTATGGTGAATACGAAATATATCGACCCAGAAAGCATTCAAACATGGAATGATTTATGGAAAGAAGATTTCAAAAATAAAGTACTCGTCTTAGATGGAAACCGTGAAGCACTAGGGATGGCGCTTCAATCATTAGGGTATTCATTAAATTCGAAGAATGAGAATGAATTACATGCGGCAGAAGTGAAGTTAAAAGAATTGAAACCAAATGTTCGCGCAGTCCTTAACGAAGAAATTAAAACAATGATGAAACTCGAAGAAGCTCCAATCGGAATGGGGTATTCTGGAGATGCGGCGGCAGTTGCAGAAGAAAATCCAAACGTTCAATATATCTTACCAAAAGATGGCAGTGCGGTTTGGACAGATAACTTTGCAATCGCACATACAGCTGTAAATATCGATGGTGCATATGCCTTTATTAACTTCATGCTTCGCCCAGAAAATGCAGCTAGAAACGCGGAATACGTGGGTTATTCAACACCAAACGAAAAAGCTAAAGAGTTAATGGATCCTGAAGTAACTTCTGATGAAACATACTATCCTTCAGAAGAAATTATTAATTCATTAGAACACTATGAGTATTTAGGGAACGAGTGGATTCAAAAATATAACGAAGCCTTCTTAGACTTCAAGATGGAGTTATAATATGCATTACTATTTAAAAGCTAAAAACCTCTTTATTGGAGATGCAACGACAGCAGTTGCTGGGATTTTAGAAATAAAAGACGGTCGCATTGTGGGCCGCTTCGATTACAATACACCTGTTGAAGGAGAAATCTTAGATGCAGGTGACAAACTAGTCGTCCCTGGATTCATTGATGCCCATGTGCATTTATACTTATCCGCTTTAATTCATTTAGGGAAAATGAAGGCGGTCGGTGGACCAACGATTGAGGAAGTCGTTCATCAAGCAAGTTCGATTCCAGAATATAATGGATGGAAAATCGGAATTGGTTGGTATGCCAGCGACTTTGGGCAACAAGTGTTACCGACAAAAGAAGACTTAGATAAAGCTTCAACAGACGTACCTATCTGCTTAATCGCAGGGGACGCGCATACGATTTGGCTCAATTCAAAAGCGCTAGAAGTGCTAGAATTAACGCCAGATGCGATTCCGCAAAACATCGGCGGAGAAGCAGTGGTAGAAGGCGGCGAACTTACAGGGGTGTTCCTTGAAGCAAAAGCCATCTATTATTTATCAAAAGTATTGTCTGTATATAAAGACGACGAAGAGCAAGCGTTAAAAGATTATATGTCTTATTTAAACAAAATGGGTGTGACGGCCGTTGGGGATGTTGCCTTAACAGGTGAAAGCCCAGATGATATCGTGTATCCAGAACTGTACTCGAAAGTAGAAAAGGATGCCACTGTTCGTGTGAGCTTCTTCCCAGCGATGCGTGAAGAAGTGGAACGTAACCGTGAGCTGTACAAGACATACCGCTCTGACATGCTCCAAATGGGGGGCGTGAAGCAATTTTACGATGGAGTGACAAGTTCGCATACGGCTTATTTAAAAGAGCCATATCCAATGCCATTTTTTGAAGGAGACGTGGGTGGACCTCTTTTAACAGAAGAGAAGATGGAACGCTTAACACTTCTTGCCAATAAAGAAGGATGGCCGATGCGTATTCATACGGTTGGGGATAAGGCGATTGCGTTAACGCTTCAAAACTTCAAAAAGGCGCAAGAAGAGACTCCGTTTGACGCTCCAAATAAATTCAATACGATTGAACATTTGGAAGTGATGGATCCAACAGACCTTCCATTAACGGCTCAGCCTTCATTAATTGTTTCAGTGCAACCAAGTCATTTATTAGTAGGATACGAGACTTTAGATGAAGAGGTGGGTGCAGAACGTGCGCGTCATATGTTCCCGTTCAAATCTTTCTTAGAAGAGGGTGCAACGCTTGGATTTGGAACAGATACGCCAGTTGTACTAGATGTGACGCCATTTGAATCGATGTTTAACGCGGTAGCCCGCCAAACAAAAGAGCAGCTACCAGTGCCATGCTTAATGCCGGAACAACGCATTTCAATTGGAGAAGCATTAAAGGCGCATACGAGTGGGGCAGCTAAAGCCCTCAGTCGTTTGGATATTGGAACACTAGAAGTTGGGTCCTTAGCAGATTTTGTCATTTTAGACAAGAATATTCTTGAAAGTGACCCTGTGGATTTGTTAAACACGAACGTAGAAGCAACCTATATCAGTGGAAAATGTGTCTATAAAAACTAATGAGAAAGCTAGATAGAGCAGTCTATCTAGCTTTTTTTATGTGTTTTAAGCCTTTTAAAAATTGTTCTTTTTATGAAATTTACAAACAATAATGCCTAATTTAAAAGGAATGTAAGCTTTTTAAATTTTGAAAATAGTTTGAAGTTCAAAATAAACACCAAAAAAGGTTTGACAATCAAACTATCTATCTTATATACTTTGATTATCAAATGATTTGATATTCAAACAAAAAGGAGAAAATCTTTTATGGAACCAACTCTAGAGACCATAAACGGGTATTTGGTGGACGTCTTTAATCAAATGCTCGACATTGAAGAATCTTCGCTGGCGCAAAGCCAATTTAATGATTTATCCATTAAAGAGATGCATGCCATTGAAGCGATTGGAATGTATAACGAACATACGACAACAGAAGTCGCTAATAAATTAAATGTAACAGTTGGGACGCTAACCGTTGCGGTTAATGCTTTAGTGAAGAAAGGCTATGTTGTTCGTTTGAAGAGTGAAACCGATCGAAGAATTGTAATTTTAGGTCTGACCAAGAAAGGTCGCTTACTTTATCGTCTTCATCGTAAATTCCACGAGAAGTTAGTTTTAAAAACAATCGAGGGAATGAATGCTGAAGAAATGGCAGTTCTTGTTAAAGGACTTCATAATTTATATGATTTCTTACACGAGGCTGTACTAGCAAATCAAGAAGGGAAGTAGACATTGTGGGGGTTCAAGTGATAGCGACAAGTTCCTATCTCCCAACGTCCGTCATTACAAACGATGACTGGGCGAAACGAGTAGATACTTCTGATGAATGGATCGTTAAGAGAACAGGAATCAAAACCCGATATTGGGCAAAAGAACAGACAACAAGTGATTTGGCGACAATTGCCGCAAAACGCTTAGTTGAAAAGAGCAATATCTCTCCTGAATCCATTGAATTTATCATTGTAGCAACGATGACACCTGATGCAGCAAGTCCTTCTTGCGCGTCTCTTGTACAAGGAGCAATCGGAGCAACGAATGCATTTGCGTTCGATGTCAGTGCGGCTTGTAGCGGATTTGTCTTTGCCTTATCCACAGGATTAAAAATGTTGGAACACGGACAAAGAAAATACGGAATCGTCATCGGAGCAGAGACAATGCTCAGTTCACTCGATTGGGAAGACCGCTCAACGGCTATTCTCTTTGGAGATGGCGCTGGAGCTGTTCTTTTACAAAAAGATGAAGAGCCATTTTTATTGGCGGAAACATTACAAAATGATGGACAGAAATCTGAGGCATTAGTCGCTGGAAAAAGAATGACAAATCAAACACTTTCAACCATGACAATGGATGGTCGAGGCGTTTATGAATTAGTCAGCAAAACTGTTCCAGTCAATATCCAAGATACTTTACAAAAGGCTGGATATACTGCCGACGATATTGATTTGTACTTGTTACATCAAGCAAATCGTCGTTTAGTCGAACAAGTGGCTAAGAAATTAAAACAACCGATCGAAAAATTCCCAATGAATATCGATCACGTTGGAAACACTTCGGCTGGAAGTATTCCGATTTTACTCAATGAACTCGTAGAAAACGGAACATTGAAAATTGGAGAAAATACAAAATTACTTTTATCAGGTTTTGGCGGAGGCCTTGCCTGGGGAAGTATCACAATCACATTATAATTTTAAAATATTGGAGGAAAACACAATGACATTTGAAAAAATTCAAGCAATTATCGTAGATCAATTAGGTAAAGAGGAAGAAGAAGTACAATTAACAACTCGTCTTAAAGACGAATTAGATGCAGACAGCTTAGATTTATTCCAAATCATCAACGATATCGAAGATGAATTTGATGTAAAAATCGATACTGAAGAAGGACTAGAAACAGTTCAAGACTTAGTAAACTACGTTGATGCTCAATTAGCTGACAAATAATTTTAAAAAGGGATGGTAACACATGAAATCAAAAATCTGCGACATGATTGGAATTGAATATCCGATTATCCAAGGAGGGATGGCATGGGTTGCAAATCCTGCGCTTGCAAGTGCAGTGTCCAATGCCGGCGGTTTAGGAATCGTTGCATGTGGACACGCTCCTGGCGATGTCGTTAAAGGATTCATCGAGGAGATGGAACGTTTAACAGACAAACCATATGGTGTAAATATTATGCTATTAAGTCCATTTGTTGATGAAGTTGTGGATGTCGTTTGTCAGGCTGGCGTGAAAGTGGTTTGTACCGGTGCTGGTAACCCTGGCAAATACATGGCGAAATTTAAAGAAGCAGGAATTACTGTAATTCCAGTAGTAGCTTCAGTTGCTCTAGCGAAAAGAATGGAAAAAGAAGGCGCGGACGCTGTTGTTGTAGAAGGAATGGAAGCGGGCGGACATATCGGTAAGTCTACTACCATGGCTCTTTTACCACAAGTAGTTGATGCGGTAAGCATTCCAGTAATCGGTGCTGGAGGAATTGGTGACGGGCGCGGAATGGCAGCGGCTTTAATGCTTGGTGCCGATGCAGTTCAACTTGGAACTCGTTTCCTTGTTGCAACTGAATGTACTGCGCACGATAACTTCAAAGCTTCTGTATTAAAAGCTAAAGATATCGATACTGTTATTACAGGACAAATTACAGGGCACCCTGTACGTGTGTTACGTAATAAATTAACAAAAATCTACTTACAAGCTGAAAAAGAAGAAACTGGTAAAGAAAATCCAGACTTCGAACGCTTGGAAGATATTGGACGTGGAGCTCTACGTAGAATCGTAGTTGAAGGGGATACTCAAATGGGATCAATGATGGCTGGTCAAATTGCTGGTTTAATTTCAAAAGAACAAAGCTGTTCTGAAATTATCCAAGAATTGATGGCAGAATCTCATGAAGTCATCCAAAAACAACTTGCACGTTTTTAATTAAATGAAAAGGGAATGGTGAAATATGCTTATTTAGCATACTTCCACCATTTTTTTTACAGCGCAATAGGAGGAAACTCATGAAAATCGCATTTTTATTTCCAGGTCAGGGGAGTCAAAAAGCACAAATGGGCTTAGAAATAGCTGACAACTTCGAAGTGGCAAAAGCTGTCTTTGAAGAAGCTAGTAGCGTTCTGTCCTATCGTGTGACTGACATTCTTTCAGAAGAACCTGCCGCACGAATCAATCAAACAGAATATACGCAACCGTTGTTATTGACGGTTTCACATGCAATCGCAAGCGTCTTAAAACAGGAAGGAATCACACCGGATGTGACTGCGGGATTATCTCTTGGTGAATACTCAGCTTTAGTAGAAGCAGGGGTCCTTGATTTCAAGGAAGCACTAAACTTAGTCGCAAAACGTGGTCAATATATGCAAGAAGCGGTTGTAGAAGGCGAAGGGAAAATGGTAGCCGTTTTAGGCCTTGAAGATAATGTCATCGAAGACATTTGTCGTGAAGTTTCAACACCAGAAGCCCTTGTAGTTCCTTCAAACTACAACACACCAGGACAATTAGTCATTGGTGGTCATGCAGAAGCAGTTGACGCAGCAAGCGAAAAATGCTTAGAAGCTGGCGCGAAAAGAGCTGTACCACTTGTGGTATCTGGACCTTTCCATACACCATTAATGGAAGAAGCGAAAGTTCGTTTTGCTCCTGAGATGGAAGTGGCAGAGTTACACGAAAGTAAATGCCCTGTATTAAGCAATACGCTAGGCACACCACATGAAGGCGTTCCTTCAAAAGACGTTCTCTGTGATCAAATTACAAATGCCGTGAAATGGAAACAAAATGTAGAGTGGATGCTTCAAGATGGCGTAGATGTCTTTATTGAAGTAGGTCCTGGAAAAACATTGACGCAAATGGTAAAACAAATTGCTAAAGCAAAAGGTGCCTCTGTTCAATTATTCCAAACAGATAGCCTTAAAGCAATGAATGAAACCATTGAAAAAGTAAAGGAACTGAAAGGATAACGAAATGAAATTTAAAGATAAAACAGTTGTTGTAACAGGTAGCCGTCGTGGTATCGGTCTTGGAATCGCATTAGAATTCGCTAAACTTGGCGCTAATGTTGTTTTAAATGGTACTCGTGAAATTGATGCAGAAACACTTGCACAATTTGATGCTTATCCTGGTGAAGTAATGACGTTTGTTGGAGACGTTTCGAAATTCGACGTAGCTGAAAACTTTATTAACGAAGTAAAAGAGCGTTTTGGACGCATCGACGTGTTAGTCAATAACGCTGGAATTACGCGTGATGGTTTATTAATGCGTATGAGTGAATCTGATTTTGACGATGTAATGAATATTAACTTAAAAGGATACTTCAATATGATTCGTTTTGCGACTCCAGTTTTCGTAAAACAAAAATCAGGAAGCATTATTAACATTACAAGTATCGTTGGGGTTACAGGAAACGCAGGGCAAGCAAACTATGCTGCAAGTAAAGCCGGAATCATTGGTTTAACAAAATCTGTTGCTAAAGAAATCGGTTCTCGTGGGATTACAGTGAATGCTGTTGCTCCTGGATACATCGATACAGATATGACACAAGCATTACCTGAAAAGATTCGTAATGAATGGGAAAAACAAATCCCAGTACGTCGTTTCGGTACAGTAGAAGATATTGCCGAAGCATGTGTGTTCTTAGCGGAAGCAAAATACGTTACAGGACAAGTGTTAAACGTTAACGGCGGATTATACATGTAATCTCTTAAAGGAGGAAAACAATGAATCGAGTAGTAATTACAGGAATGGGAGCAATCACTCCTTTAGGAAATGATGTAGCAAGCTTCTGGGAAGGCCTTAAAGAAGGTAAAAACGGAATTGCTCCAATTACAAAATTTGATAAAAAAGACTTAGATGTTCATGTAGCTGCTGAAGTAAAAGACTTCGATGCTACAAAATACATGGATCGTAAAGAAGCAAAACGTATGGATTTATTCTGTCAATACGGACTTGCTGCAGCAATCCAAGCTGTTGAAGACAGCGGTATTACTCCAGAAAATACAGACTACGACCGTTTTGGTGTCATGGTTGGTTCTGGTATCGGTGGTTTAACAGTAATGGAAAGCCAAATCATCAAAATGCATGATAAAGGCCCAACACGTGTAGCACCATTATTTGTTCCTATGGCCATCGGAAACATGGTTGCAGGAAACATTTCAATGAAAATTGGAGCACGTGGCGTATGTACATCATTAGTAACAGCCTGTGCAACAGGAACACATGCCATCGGTGAAGCGTTCCGTAACATTAAACATGGTTACTCAGATGTGATTTTAGCCGGTGGTGCTGAAGGTTCTATTTGTGAAATCGGAATTGCAGGATTTGCTGCTTTAACAGCATTATCAAGCAGTGAAGATCCAAATGCAGCTTCATTACCATTTGATAAAAAACGTGGCGGATTCGTAATGGGTGAAGGAGCAGGGGTTCTTGTTCTTGAAAGCCTAGAACACGCACAAAAACGTGGCGCTAAAATTTATGCAGAAGTTGTTGGATATGGTGCTACAGGAGATGCTTACCATATGACAGCTCCATCTGATGGTGGAGAAGGTGCTGCAAGAGCATTTAGAATGGCATTAGAACAAGGAAATGTTAAGCCTGAAGAGGTTGGATATATAAATGCACACGGAACATCTACACCTGCAAATGATAAAAATGAAACACAAGCAATAAAAACAGCATTTGGAGAACACGCTTACAAACTTTCAGTAAGTTCGACAAAAGGTGCGACAGGACATCTATTGGGGGGAGCAGGTGGAATAGAAGCTGCATTTTTAGCACTTGCTATTGATAGAGGAATAATGCCGCCTACGATAAATTACGAAAATCCTGATCCACTTTGTGATTTGGATTATGTGCCAAATAAAGCTGTAAAAAGAGATATTGAAGTTGGAATGTCAAGTTCACTTGGATTTGGTGGACATAATGCGGTACTTGCGTTTAGAAAATATAAAGGATAATATTAAAATTTATAGTCAAACTGCTATTTTGTAGTTTGACTATTAATAAGTTAAGGAGGTGGAATGATGCAAAAAGATTCAGAGGAACTTATGAGGAAGATAGGTTATGAGTTTAAAAATAAAAAATATTTGGAGAAAGCTTTGATACATAGGTCATACTCGAATGAAATCGAAAAGACGAAGCGCTATAACAATGAAAAACTTGAATTTTTAGGAGATGCCGTCCTGAATTTAATAACGACAGAATATATTTAC
>URWJ01000030.1 GCA_900551535.1 uncultured Granulicatella sp.
AATTGCCAAAAACTGAATAAAAATTCCATTATTATTCACCTATTCCTTTTAAAATATTTTCTAAATCCTCTTTTGAACGCGCTTCGATAAACGCATTAATAACTGATTCGTCATCTAATAATGTTACTAACTCTGATAAATTGTTTAAGTGTTTTTCATTATCAGTTGATGCTAAAACGAAGAATAAATGTGGTTGGTAGTCAGCACCTGGTCCAAAATCCACTGCTTCTTCAATGTTCATAAATGCTACAGCAGTATCATTTACCCCTTTTCCTTCTTGAGCATGAGGGATGCAGATTTCTGGAGCAATTACGATGTAAGGTCCAAATTCATGAACATTACTAATAATGTAACCTGGGTATTCAGGTTCAATGATCTTTTGTTCTAATAAAGGTTGGCAAGCTTTTTTAATTGCTTCTTCCCATGATAGAGAACCTTTTTGGAACGAAAAACGACCATTTTCAATAATCTCTCTTAACATATGTTCCTCCTTGTGTTATTAAGAAATCGTATTCATTATTACGCTTTGGTAAAGCCTAGAGTGGGTTAGCTCTAGGCTCTCCAAATTTATTTAATGACAATATTATAAGAATGATGGGAATGGTACATCATTGTCGATTGAGAATACATCGTCAAATCCACGGTAGAAGTTGAATTCTAATTTATCTTTGTCAGTTGGGTAAGTATATTTACCACCTACTTGCCAGATGAATGGTTTGAATTTGTATTCTAGGCGATCTTTCTTGAATTTCCAGATTTCTGTAATTTCTTTTGGATCCGCTTGGAAGTTAGCCCAAATGTCATAGTGAACTGGGATAACAACTTTAGCGTTTAATGATTCAGCCATACGTAACATATCAACTGAAGTCACTTTGTCAGTGATACCACGAGGGTTTTCACCGTAAGCACCTAAGCACACATCGATTTCATGTTCGTTACCATGTTTAGCAAACATGTTTGAGTAGTGAGAATCTCCTGCGTGATATAAGTTACCACCACTTGTTTTGAATAAGTAGTTAACAGCGATTTCGTCCATATCTTGAGGCATTTTACCTTTAAGAACTTCGCCTTCTTTAGCTGTTACTAAAGCTGTACGGTCAAATGCTTCTAAAGCAACGATTTCGATGTCTTTGATTTTAACTGAGTCTCCTGGGTGTACAACGATTGTACGTTCAGCAGGAACTCCCCAACCTAACCAAGTGTTTACTACTTCTTGTGGTCCGATGAATTTAGCTTCTGGACAGTTGTTAGCAACTGCAGCAGCAGTGTTAATGTCTAAGTGGTCTGAGTGAATGTGTGTTACTACTAAAGCATCAACATTTTTCACTTCGAATGGATCAATTACGAATGGTTGTGTACGTAAGTTTGGTTGTAAGTTTTGGCAACCACTCATACGTTGCATTTGGTGACCAGTTTTCATTTTTCCGTTGCCGTGGCTACGTTTACCAGTTCCGCACCATAAGTCACATAGGATGTTAGTACCTTTGTCTGATTTTAACCAGATACCTGTACATCCTAACCACCACATAGCGAATGTTCCTGGTTTAACTTCTTCACGTTCGATTTCTTCATTTAACCAAGTTCCCCATTCTGGGAAAGTTGATAAAATCCAAGATTCTTTTGTTACATCTTTGATATTTGCCATTGTTTTTCCTCCTTGGGATTAACCCCAGATACGTTTGATTTCTTCTTTGAATTCACGAGCAGATTGCGCTGGATTTTCTGTAGCGTAGATTCCGCGTCCTGCGATGAATGTGTAAATTGGAATTCCTTCAAACACTTTTAATGTGTCTTTTGTTAATCCACCTGTTGCTGAAACTTTGAATCCCATGTCGATTAAACGACGGATTTTGTTTAAATCAGATTCAGTCCAAGTAGCTCCTGCAAATAGAGCGTCGCGGCTTTGGTGGAAGATTGCTTGGTCGATACCAGCATCTCTCCATTGTTGTGCTTGTTCGAATGTCCAATCTCCGTATAATTCAACTTGAAGAGATTTCACTTCTTTGTTAGCTGCTTCCATTGTTGGGATAGTTGCGCAGCAAATAACTGTCATCCAGTCAGCTCCTGCAAGTGCAACGTTTTTAGCAACAGTTGTACCAGCGTCAGCACATTTTGTATCAGCAATGATTACTTTATCAGGGAAAGCGCTGCGTAAGCATTTAATCGCTTTGTCTCCTTCGTTTAAAAGTAAAATTGTTCCTGCTTCAATAATGTCAACTTCGTTACCTACCGCTAGAGCATCTTTTAAAGCATCTTCGATACGGTTGTGGTCCAAAGCAACTTGTAAATTAGGAATTGCCATTATTTCATTCTCCTTTTCTGTCTTGCCTTAAATAATCATAAAATCGTAACGTCTTACGAAAATGATCATTTAATAAGTTACGGTACCAATTCATGCTATTAGTATAGTATAAAGAATTTTAGGTTACAACCGTTTACAAACAAGTAATCGAATAATCAGTTTTATGATTGTTTACGTTTACTTTACGAACGTTTGGAAATTGGCAATATAGTTATTTATATAGGAAGAATTCGTATTTTTACGTTTTAAAAACGACTAAAATATGTGTTTTGATCATTTTAATTCCTAAAATAAAAATACCCTCTCATTAACTGAGAAGGTATCCTATATACTATTTTTCAATGATGACTTCTTCAGAAGCATCATCTTCCATTAACCGAACATGGATGACTTCATCTAAAGAAGTTGGCACATTCTTACCAATAAAATCAGGACGGATTGGTAACTCTCGGTGTCCTCTATCAATAAGAATCGCTAAACTGATTCTTTGTGGTCTATCAATATCCATAATCGCATCCAATGCGGCTCTTACTGTTCTACCAGTGAATAAAACATCATCCACAAGAACTACTTGTTTCCCTCTGATATCAAAAGGTATCAAAGTTCCATTCAATACAGGAGCATCTTCACTCCCGCTATCATGCCTGTCGTCACGATACAATGTGATATCAACTTCTCCAACTAGCACATTCGTTTTTTCTAAAGCTGATATTTTTTCACCAATACGTTTTGCTAAAGTAATTCCTCTTGTTTTAATACCAATTAACACTAAATTGGATACGTCTTTTTGCTGCTCGATAATTTCATACGAGATTCGTGTTAACGCTCTACTGATAGCACCTTCATCCATTATTTTTATTTCTTTCATCACCGTCACCTCTACTCTACAAAACGACCTTTATTCAAATGGATAAAGTCCTCGAATTCCTTTGGCGGTTCCACTTGAAAGTTTAATGATTCTCCAGTTACCGGATGAGTAAAACTTAGTGTTCTTGCATGTAAAAATTGTCCAAATGAAGTTGCGTGTTTCCCTTTTGGATGATACAAAGGATCATTTACGATCGGATGCTTAATGAATTCCATATGAGCTCTGATTTGGTGCGTACGACCTGTCTCTAATCGACAAGACACGAGTGAATAATCTGAGAACGAATCTAACACTTCGAAATGCGTAATGGCATTCTTTCCGTCCTTTTCGACTACTCGTTTTAAACGATTCGTTTGATGACGAGATAATGGAGCATCAATCACACCTGTTTCATGTGCAAAATGACCATCTACAATGGCGATATACTCACGGTTCATTTTATTCTCACTAATCTGCTGTGCTAACTTTTGATGCACATCATTATTTTTAGCAATGACTAATAATCCGCTTGTGTCTTTGTCGATACGGTGAACAAGACCCGGACGGTATATTTCTTCACTAGTGCTATCTGATAAACTATTCGAATGATAAAGAAGTGCATTCACTAGAGTTCCACTATAGTGTCCTTTTGACGGATGAACAACCATTCCACTTGGTTTATTTACTACAATTAATGAATCATCTTCAAACACGATATCTAGCGGAATATCCTCAGGTTGAATGGTAATAGCTTCTTCCTCTTTTTGAAGAATTGTCACTACGTCTCCATTTTGCGCTTTATAATTGGATTTCACCACTTCACCATTAACAGATACAAGCCCTGCCTTTAACCAACTTTGAATTTTACTTCTACTTAAACCAAGTCTAGTGGTTAATACTTTATCTAATCGCTCAGTTTTTTCCAAATCAAGCTTTAGTTCTTTAAATACTGATGTCATAACGCTCTCCTATTTTGATTGTTCTTTAAAAATTACATAATAGAATAAGAAAATTACTCCAAAAGTTAAACAGATATCTGCAACATTAAAGATTGGAAAATCGATAAATTCAAATTTAAACATATCCACTACGTAACCCAAACGAATGCGATCGATAAAGTTCCCTACAGCCCCTGCTAAAATAAACGCATATGCTGTTAACAACAATTTAGATTTTCCTTTTTCCTTGAACATTAAGTACAAAAGAGTTCCAACTGCTACCGCAGTAATAGCATAGAAGAAAATCATCTTTCCTTCGAACATTCCCCAAGCAGCTCCCGTGTTACGAACGTATAAAATGCTTACTAATCCATTAATGAATTCCATTCCATCATGTAAACTAAAACTATTTACGATCCATAATTTGACTAATTGGTCAACAATAATGAGTACAGCACTTAAAATTAAATATAAAAACATGTCACATCTCCATTTCTTTTCAATAATAGTATTGTACAAAGAAGTCAAAGGTTAGTCAATGAACTGAAAATGATGTTAAATTGGAACACTTTTTTCCACTCAAAGGGTAAAAATGGGTAAAATTTTACCAAAAATGGGGATAAAGTCCTAAAAATCAGCCAAAAGATTGAAAAATCAACAGAATACACGTATAATATCAACAAGAAAACGCATTACTGTTAAAGGAGTGTAATATGAAAAAAATCGCAGCCAAGGTATTCTTGATTAGCGCTGGGTTCTTATTTCTAGGAGCTTGCGGTAATACAAAGAAAAGTGCCGAATCTACTGTTCAAGAAGTACAAGATACCTTACCTGTTGTCGTTCAACAATTAAATGACATTCAAGCGTTAGAAAATTCGTTACAATCAGATTGGGAAGCGGATATCCATGATGATTACACGATGGCTACTTACGCTAAGAAAACGGGTAAAGTATTCACCAATATTCAAGAACGTCAGCAATTGTTGAAGTCTATGCAAAAATCGCTCAAAGTTTTATCAGATGATGCGACTAGACTAAGTAACTTGAAGGATAAGAACCTTCCTTCTGCAGAAATTCAAATAGTTGTTTCAAATCTTCAATCGATTGTGACTCATTTAAAGAACTATTCTGAAATGTCTCAAAAACAATTAGAAAAAGAAGCTGAGTTTTTCGTTAGCATCTCTGGCGGAAAACAAACAAGCGATGAATTAAAAGCGCTCATTATTGAAGTGAACAATTCAGCTAACGAGCGTCAACAAATTATTGAAGAAATCAATTCCCCTATCAGTGAGCTTGATAGACCAATTCGTATTCTAAAAGCTCGTTTGGTGAATAACGGAAAGGGTGAGTGATGATATGAAGAAAAAGACTTTATTTACTAGCATTCTTGCTGTAGCTTCTGTTAGTTCTCTACTTGCTTTTTATCCAATCGCAAATGCACAAGATGCTGCTGATAGTAAGTTGAATTTAAGAACGAATAGTTTATTACGTATGCCTGCCAACATTCCTCAAGAGCATATTTATGATTCAGGAATCTCTATTCCTTATCCTGAAGATGGTGTTAAAGGTGTTTACCTACAAGCATTCCGTGCCAAAGGACAAGACTTAGAAAACATGATTCAATTTGTTAAGTCGACTCCAATCAATTCTCTTGTAATCGATGTACGTGATGGATACGGAAAAATCACCATGCCACTAGATACAGATAATCAACTTGTAAAGAAACATACCGTTAACGAAGTGCCTGACACAACTGCTCTTCTGAAACGACTCGAGAAAGAACAAATTTATCCAATTGCTCGTATTGTGTGTTTTGGGGATCGTTATTTACCAAAAGAAGATCCTCAACGTTCATTTAGAAATGCATTAGGCCAACTTTGGTATACCGATGATGGCGAAACATTCTTAAATCCATTCCTTAAAGAAAACTGGGAATATATTGCTGAAATTGCAATTGGTGCTGCTAAGGCAGGATTTAAAGATATCCAATTAGACTACGTTCGCTTCCCTCTTGGGTTTGAAACTGTGTCTGATGACTTAGTCTATGATAAAGGTGATTATGCTCACATTGAAAACGATGATGAAGCTCGTATCGCCGCTATCACAGACTTCGTAGCTTTCATTCGTGAAAAATTACAACCATATGGTGTTCACCTATCAGCAGACATTTTAGCGCATGCGATTACTGAATCAAAAATCGGTGGTATCGGGCAAAAATTTGTCAACATTGCGGATAATGTAGATGTGATTTCTCCGATGATTTTCCCAAGTCACTGGGTTAATTACGCGCTTGATGTAAAAGATCCTGATAAAGATCCTTACGAAATCGTGAAACGTTATATGGTGATTGAAAAAGGATATGTGAAGACATTAAACCCTTCTCCTATCT
Source organism: uncultured Granulicatella sp. (assembly GCA_900551535.1). Classification (GTDB taxonomy): domain Bacteria; phylum Bacillota; class Bacilli; order Lactobacillales; family Aerococcaceae; genus Granulicatella. Next base: position 6,477 of record URWJ01000030.1, read on the forward strand.
CAAGACCTTGGATTCAAGCTTTCACGGCCGACTTCCTTGGAGAAGGAAACTATCAGCTCTATACTGCTGATGTCATTAGCGAAGAGATTCAAGCTCTAAAAGAAGCCGGTGTAACCGAGTATCTACTCTGGAATGCAGCATCTCAGTATTCAACTGAAATTAAATTCTAATCAAAAAGGACTTCCAAAATCATTTGGAAGTCCTTTTCTATGTCTTTTTATTATTGTGTTAATGAACTGTAATCAAAGTTTGCTAAAACAGCTTTCACTTCTTGGTCAGTATCTCCTAAAAGCGCTGAACCATTGCTTGTGCGATCCACAAGCGTTAAGTCCATTGGTCTAACAACTTTAGTTTCACCGTTTCCAGCAACAATCGTGTATTCGCTAGTTGAAGTTACTTCTCCATCTAAGAATACGACACGATGTGGTTTTGTTTTCAATTCACGTAAGACCATGAGTCCACGTTTTGCACGTGTGAGCATTGAAATCTCTAATACATTGAATCGTTTCACAGCTCCACGTTGTGTTGTAAGGAATGCAGAAACTACTTTATGTTCTAATGAGTAAACCATCGCTCCAGCAACAAAGTCTTCTTTACGAAGGTTGATTGCTTTCACACCGCTAGCTACTGTACCAACGACTGGGATTTCGCTTAATTCATAACGAAGTCCGAACCCGCAGTGAGTTACAATGAACACTTCTAGACCTTCTGGATTTGTAACTACTACTTTCACTACTTCATCAGTCGTAGTCTTAAGTTTCATCGCGTTACTTGTACGAGTCTTGTATCCACGATAAGTTGTGAACTCATTGAATAATGTTTGTTTCACTAAGCCTTCTTTTGTAAAGAAGACAACTGTCCAATCTTTATAAGTGTCATCACTATCTTTAGCTTTAACGAATCCAGTTAGAATAACCTCGTTGCTACCTAAAGAAATAGATTGGCTTAAATGGTTTCCGACATCTTTCCATTTCGCTTCTGGAATTTCATGCACAGGTAAGTGTAAGTAATTTCCTTTTGAAGTAAATAGAATCAAGTTGTCCAGTGTTGAAGCTTTTTGGCAAAGAATCACTTCGTCCCCTTCACGCATTCCATTTTCTTCTGGAGCGCTTGAAGCAAACGAACGAGGGCTAACACGTTTGTAGTACCCTTGTTTTGTAGCAACCACATAGACTTCTTCCTCAGTGACTAACACTTCAGTTTCAATCTTAATCTCTTCGATTTCTGCTTGAATTTGCGTTAAACGAGGCGTTGCATATTTCTTCTTCAAATCACGTAGTTCACTCTTCATCACTTGAAGAAGTGTTTTTTCAGATTTTAAGATACTTAAGAATGTCGCAATTTGCTCATTCAAATCAAGCTTCTCATTTTGAAGGATTGTAATATCCGTATTTGTTAAACGATATAATTGTAAGCTTACAATCGCTTCAGCTTGAATCATTGTGAAGTCGTATGTCTCCACTAAACGTTCTTTAGCGTGTTTCTTATCTTTACTGTTACGGATTAAGGCGATTACTTCATCTAGAATCGATAAAGCCTTCATCAAACCGTCTACGATATGCAAACGATCTTGAGCTTTCTTCAAATCATACTGTGTACGACTTGTGATCACTTCTTTTTGGAAGTTGATATACGAAGTTAGAATTGTTTTTAAGCCGACTTGTACTGGACGGCGTTCATCAATAGCCACCATATTGAAGTTATAATTGACTTGTAAGTCTGTATTCTTCAATAAGTAATTTAGAATCCCTTCCGCGTTGGCTTCTTTCTTCAATTCAACAACGATTTGAAGCCCTGTACGGTCAGATTCGTCCCTTACTTCAGCAATACCGTCAATCTTCTTATTCAAGCGAATTTCATCAATCTTCTTCACTAATAAAGCTTTGTTTACTTCATAAGGAATTTCAGAAATGATGATTTGTGTTTTACCGCCTTTAATTGGTTCAATCTTCGTTTTCGAACGAATAACCACTTTACCGCGTCCAGTTTCATACGCTTGTTCCAATTCCTCAATCCCTTGGATAATTCCTCCTGTCGGGAAATCCGGACCTTTCACAAATTGCATTAATTCTTTCACAGTCGCTTTAGGATGGTCAATTGCATGAATGGTTGCGTCAATCACTTCTCCTAAGTTATGCGTTGGAATTTCTGTAGCGTAACCGGCTGAAATCCCAGTAGCTCCATTTACAAGAAGGTTTGGATAACGAGCAGGAAGTACAGTTGGTTCTTCTTCTGTATCATCGAAGTTTAAAACAAATTCAACGGTTTGCTTGTCTAAATCACGGAGTAATTCTTCTGAAATTTTAGAAAGACGAGCTTCCGTATATCGCATCGCAGCAGCTGGGTCTCCGTCCATACTACCGTTATTCCCGTGCATTTCAATTAGCACATCACGAAGCTTCCAATCTTGACTCATACGAACCATTGCTTCATAAACTGAAGAATCTCCGTGTGGGTGGAAATTACCGATTACGTTACCGACAGTCTTAGCTGATTTACGGAATTGTTTATCACTTGTGTTTCCATCGATAGACATCGCATATAAAATACGACGTTGTACTGGTTTCAAACCATCACGGATATCAGGAAGAGCACGGTCTTGGATAATGTATTTTGAATAACGTCCAAATCGGTCGCCCATTACATCTTCCAGATTCAATTCTTGAATATCTTGAATTTGACTCATACTATTCCTCCTCTCCTAGTAACGACAATTGTTCTACATGATCAATTGTTGCTTCTTTTTTCTTAACTGATGGTTTCTTCTCTTCTTTTTTCGGACTAGCTGTTGTGCTAATAGCATTTACGTCTGATTCTAAAATACTTTTATCTTCTTCTAGACCAAACTCAACGTGGCGTTCAATCCACTTACGACGAGGTTCAACTTTGTTCCCCATCAATGTACTTACACGACGTTCCGCTTGTGCTTTATCATCGATAACTACACGAATTAACGTTCTTGTATCTGGGTTCATAGTCGTATCCCATAATTGGTCAGCGTTCATTTCCCCAAGACCTTTATAACGTTGTAATAAGTAGCCTTTTCCGACTAGTTTAGTCTTCTCTTCAAGTTCTTTTTCTGTCCACGCATACTCAACGACTTGTTTTTTACCAGTTCCTTTAGAGATCTTATATAAAGGTGGTAATGCAAGATATACTTTTCCTGCTTCAATCAATGGTTTCATATAGCGATAGAAGAAAGTTAACAGTAACACTTGAATGTGGGCCCCATCGGTATCCGCATCGGTCATAATGACAATTTTGTCATAGTTACAATCTTCAATCTTGAAGTCACTACCAACACCAGCACCAATTGTATAAATAATCGTATTGATTTCTTCGTTCTTCAGAATGTCTGAAATCGATGCTTTTTCTGTATTGATTACTTTACCACGTAATGGAAGAATCGCTTGGAACTTACGGTCACGACCTTGTTTAGCAGAACCACCGGCAGAGTCCCCCTCTACTAAGTAAAGTTCATTCTTCTTAGGGTTCTTGCTTTGCGCAGGCGTTAATTTACCAGAAAGAAGTGTTTCCTTCTTCTTACCCTTCTTACCATTACGGCTTTCTTCACGGGCCTTACGACTCGCCTCGCGCGCTTCACGTGCTTTAATGGCTTTACGAATTAATTCCTGTGCAATTTCTCCGTTCTCTGTTAAGAAGAAGCCTAATTGCTCAGAAATCGTATTATCCACAATCCCACGTGCAGCAGGTGTTCCTAATTTATCTTTTGTTTGGCCTTCAAATTGAAGGATTTCTTCAGGAATACGAAGCGAAATAATCGCAGTTAACCCTTCACGAACATCGCTACCTTCAAGGTTTTTATCTTTATCTTTTAATAGTCCCACTTTACGTGCATATTCGTTAAATGCTTTCGTTAAGGCACTCTTCATTCCCACTTCATGAGTACCACCGTCTTTTGTACGAACGTTGTTAACGAAAGATAAAATCGTTTCTGAATAGCCATCGTTATATTGGAACGCGAATTCAGTTTCAACACCATCAACTGTGCTATCGAAATCCACAACAGGTGATAATGTATCTTTTTCTTCATTTAAGTATTGGATGAAATCGCGAATCCCTTCTTCATAATGGAAGGTTTCTGATTCGCCAGTACGTTCATCAGTCAATACAATTGTAAGACCTTTTAATAAGAATGCAGATTCTCTTAAACGTTCTGCTAATGTTTCATACGACCAATTTGTTGTAGAAAAAGTTTTATCACTTGGTAAGAAAGTTACTGAAGTTCCAGAACCACGTCGGCTTGTTTTCTCTTTCTTAACCGTTCCAACAGGTTCACCACCGTTTTTGAACGATTGTTTGTATAAAGTGCCGTCTCGTAACACTTCTACTGTTAACCAATCTGATAACGCGTTAACAACAGAAGCACCAACACCGTGAAGACCACCTGATGTCTTATATCCACCTTGACCGAATTTACCACCGGCATGCAGTACCGTAAAAATAACTTGAATCGTTGGAATTCCAGAAGCGTGTTTCCCAGTAGGCATTCCACGACCATTATCTTTTACAGTAAGCGATTGGTCCTTATGAATTGTAACTTCAATTTTTGTTGCATAACCTGATAAAGCTTCATCGACTGCATTATCCACAATCTCATAAGCTAAATGATGAAGTCCACGGTGGTCTGTTGATCCAATATACATCCCTGGACGTTTACGAACAGCTTCAAGGCCTTCTAAAACCTGAATCGCATCATCATTATATTGATTCGTTACTTTGCTCATTTAATACGCTCCTTTTTTTGTCATCTTATCTATAATACTTGTTTTTCGCGATTTTCGCAAGATTTCTCCTTAGAAATGGCGCTAAATTAACCTTTCTCATCCATTGTATAGACACCAACTTTTATGTTAAACTGTCACTAGACTGTTTTAAGGAGAAATAGACTTATGTCATTTACTTTTATAATAGGCGCTCTTGTAGCGTACCTACTCGGGTCTATTCCATCTGGATTATGGATTGGACAAACATTCTTTCAAAAAGATATCCGCGAATTTGGTAGCGGGAATTTAGGATCTACAAATGCGTTCCGAGTTCTTGGTCCAAAAGCAGGTTCTGTTGTGTTATTTTGTGATGTGTTCAAAGGATCTCTAGCAACAATTCTTGCAATGACTATCTTCAAACAACCAAGTATTTCACCGCTTTGGATTGCATCTTTTGCAGTGATTGGCCACACTTTTCCACTATTTGCTTCGTTCAAAGGTGGTAAAGCCGTAGCAACTTTTGCTGGAATGATTTTAGCCTACCAACCACTCTTATTATTATATGGATTGATCATTTTCCTAGTGTTGCTTGCAATCACTCGTATGGTTAGTTTGACTGCTATGGTGACCATCTCTATAGGTGTTTTATTATCACTACTCTTTAACGATTGGGTGCTAACAGCATTCGCACTTGCAATTGATATCTTCATCATTTATCGTCATAGAGCCAACATTCAACGAATTCTTAATGGAACTGAAAATAAAGTCCCAATGCCTTGGGATAAGAAAAATAAAGACACTAAGTAAATCTTAGTGTCTTTTCTTTTTATTCAAATACAAATGTCGCACATGATTGATAAGGTGTATCTTTAGTGATTCGGAGAATATTTTTCTTTTCTTCCAGATTTAAGGTAGTCTCACTCGCCAAGTCTGGATAACCATCCCATGGTTCAAAACAAATAAACGGTGAATCATCTGCCATTGTCCAAACTCCAACTGCTTCGATTCCATTCAAATG